>CBFGYQ010000015.1:0-14163 GCA_965652995.1 uncultured bacterium | reverse complement strand
AGTTCTGATTATGTGATCATGAAATCTGGTTTGCCATTTAAAAGGTAATTGCATTCTATTGGCATGTTTAGTTACCGCTGATTTGTAGCTTCCCACTATTGATGATAGGGAATTTTTACCTTGATTTTGGAAGCGCTGCTGACCGATGGTTCTTGATGGCAGTTTTTCTTTTTGTTGATTGGGTTGTGAAGACAACGCATGTGTTGTCTCTACAATGGGTGTTGTCTCTACAGTTGCTATTGTCTCAATAACAAGATTATTTTCCAAGATCATAATTCCGTGTACATGATTAGGCATTACTACATACTCACCAAGCGTTATGTCAACTGCATGGTTTTTTATTTCATTCCAAAATACATCAGCTACTACTCCTTGATGCGACAATGCCATTTTCCCATCTACAATTTCTCCAAAAAAATGTTCTTTGTCGTGCGTGCAAATCGTAACGAAATATGCTGCATTCCAACGATAGTCCCAATTTTGTAGTCGGGCTGAGGGGATGTGATATTTCTGTTGGAATTTATCTGACATCTGTGTGCATAATCTAAGTATTACCCACATAGTAACAATTCTCAAATTTATAGAAAGGTATTTAATCTTGTTAATAACCGTAGAGACAAGGCATGTTAATTATTATTTGTAGAGACAACGCATGCGTTGTCTCTACAACATAAAATCATATAGCATTTAATAAATATCTTCAAAATTTAACTGCACTATATTCGGTGCTTTTACAAAATTGGTTCGGTAGCGGAATCGAATATCAGAGTTGACGTAAAACTGAAAACCCTGCAGACCAACCACCGGCTTAGGAAAATAAAGTGCTTTAAACTCTATCGTGCCGAAGATGAGGTTTTCGTTACGCGTTCTTAAACCACCGCCGAAACTTGGGTAGATTTCAGAATCAAAAAACTTACGTCCTTCAAACGTAAGCGTAGAAGCACTACCATAAATAAACGGAGCAAATAAAAAACCAAAGATCTTTTTGTTGAGATAAAGTACAGATTCTGTGTAGGCACTAATTCGTTTTTCTCCAAACACAGTTCCACTGTTGAAGTTCGGAGGCCCGTAAGCATTATTAAGATACAAAGGGAAATAGGTATTGCGGTTGTTGAGCTGTGTATAGCTTGCTCGAAACTGTTGTCGCATCTTCCATTTTCTTACAGGGAACAAAGCCGTAAAATAATTACCCCCTACCAATACCGAAGCGTCTTCCAGCGCATTGCTACGATAGAACGCTCCTGCCCGCAACGCACCGTGAAGGAAACCACCTTTCTTGGTGACGTGATATTTATCTACTTCAAAACCACCATAAGGTCTATCCATATGTAACTGGCGATGCCAGCCTGCAGTCAAAGCAATATTGTAGCCTGTAGGAATATCCTCAGTAGTACCAAAACCATAGAGGTAGTTCATCTTAAAATACTCTTGCCGAAAGAAGGTAAACTGCCCAAGCAGCATTTGTTTATCGTTATAGATCGGATCAATTTTCTCACCAACCTGATAAGGTTTTTTCAAAAAATCTTCTCGTAAAAATCTTGCTGACAAAAATTTTCGATTACGTCTTTTGTTGTGTCCCATTCCTTCCCGAATGTCCGTGACACCTAAGTTAACACCACCCCAAAAATCATAAAGATTGTATCGGTAATCATAAAATTGAGTATCTGGTTTCTGAAATACATTCACCGAATAATTGAAACTTACTTCCATACCGCCGGCAAGCTGCGAATATGGCGAAACCAACGGTCTATCCATACGAACAAAAAAAGCGTACTCATCTTCATCTCCATTACTGCGACCTCCATTCACATTGGTATAGCCAATGCTGCCGTTTATAAAACTGCCGCCAATATTGTTTTTCCCATAAATAAATTCATAACCAAAACCGGGATTTCTATTTCGTTGCCAAAGCGTTGTTACTTGAATGCTTTGTGCAGTACCTCCAAGATTTGATTCTGATATTCTGGCACGTACTCGTTTGATGTCAAAACCACTGATGTCAAAGATCCCTTTAAGACTGAAAAGATCCTTGGTAACAACTAGCAGGTCAACAGAGTCTCCTTTTAAATCTGTTGGCATAACGATGATACGCGCGTCTTGTATAAAGCCAATGTTGCGGAGGAAACGTTCGTTGTCCGCAAGAACATAAGGATTAAGCGAAGTATTTTCTCTGACGAATATATTGTCCCTTATTACAAACTCTCGGGAATCTGTGTGTAGTGCATTCAGAATTTTCGTACCAAAATATTGTATGCGATTGGCTGTGTCGGTAAATGTTCTTTCAAAACCGAATGTTTTGATAAGAATATTTCTGATGATCTTTCCTTCGTACTGTTTGAAAATTTCTTCACTTTGCGAAAGCAACACTACCCTATTGTCAACTGTATCAAACTGATTTTTTCGAATGGAGTTTTTAGCATCGTCAAAAATATCATGAAGAAATTTGTAACGGGTTTTGATATTGATCTTGTCTAAAAACGTACTATCATTTTGAGCACTGCTTTGAAAACAAAGCATCAAAAAAAACAGAGATAGGATATTATATCGAGCCTTAGATAGCAACATTCACAACCATTTACATCAAATCAACTAAAGCTAAAAATAATTTTTTATCGCGTAAGTGTTACAGTGCAAGCATCATTTATGAGGTTTCCATCTCCAAATTGATACATGATATTCATTTGATTATCGCTGTAAGTACCGCTTCCCGTATAGAGTATTCCGTTGTTGGTTTGAGCAGGTATGTTGATAGTATGAGTTGCAGCATTAATATCTGCATAGAAAAAATAGGTAGTACTACCCGTCCACACTCTTTCTATTCTGATGCGATTAATCACATTTGGATCTGTTGAAACGATAGCCTGATTATTCACAGTACCTACATTATCACAAGTGCCAGCATGTGTGTAGAGTCCTGCTAGATCAGGAGCATAATTTACCGGCTCCGGAGTGATGGTAAGGTTGAAAGTGTAAGATCTAGCAGACGCTTCTTTACTGGCAGCAGTCATCAAAGTCACAGTGGTAGTACCTGTATCAGCATTCTGTACATTGAACTTGATGATAGATGAATAGTTGGGCGTATCTATTTGTGGTGTAATAGAAACAAACACATTATTAGGAAGATCGGTTAGCGCAATACTTACAAGTTCCTTTGTTCCTGATAAATATTTTACAGCGATAGGAAGATCGTAAGTAGAATTTTGTTGCATGGTTATATCATGCAAACCTTCTATTTTGGTATCAATAGGAACATTGTATTTAGGGTTTGGTGCGCCTTTGGGTGTAGACTCTTTGTTGCAGCTGCTGCAAATAAATATTGTTATTAATAAACAGCTAATAATTGCCTTCATGTGATACTCTTTGAAAAACGAAGCATCTAATTTAGGAAAATATTGCTGGAGTAACTTAGATATTGCTTTATGAATTAGTAGCGAAACGACTTTTATTTACGGATAAGAAATCAGAAATTTGTAATCATGTCTAGAAAGATAATAATAGCCATTGACGGACACTCCTCTTGCGGTAAAAGCACACTCGCCAGACAACTGGCAGCAAAGCTGGGCTACAACTATATAGATAGTGGTGCTATGTACAGGGCCATTACACTTTATTTTTTAAGACAGGATGTACACATGGATGACCATAACGCTATTCTAAATGCACTTGGAGACATTCACCTTTCTTTCGAGTATAATGAGCAACATGCCGCTTCCGAAATTCACCTCAACGAAGAAAATGTAGAACCGTTCATTCGAGACTTGATCGTTGCAGAAAAAGTAAGTGAAGTGGCCGCCATAAAAGAAGTACGGGCTTTTGCTGTAGCCCAACAGAAAAAAATGGGCAGAAAGAAAGGGATCGTAATGGATGGAAGGGATATAGGAACGGTTGTTTTCCCTGATGCTGCATTAAAGATCTTTATGACTGCCGACCCTGCTATACGTGTGAAACGCAGATTCGAAGAGCTTTACGAAACTAATCGTGCTATCAATATAGAAGATGTAAAAACGAATTTGGAAATGCGGGACTACATAGATAGCAACAGAGAAGAAAGTCCGCTTCGCAAAGCAGATGATGCTGTAGTCTTAGACAATTCGACACTTACCCGCGAAGAACAATTGGACAAAGTACTTCAATGGGTAAAGGAAAAGATAGCGGAAGAAGTAGGCGTATAGCCTTTTTTCTTCTTAATAAGCACCTCACTGACTATCTTTGCAACCTTAATTTATAAAGAATGGTATTACCGGTTGTAGCATTTGGACATCCTATTTTAAGAGTAAAGTGTGAGGAAATAAATAAAGACTATCCTGAACTAGATAAACTGATCGCTGATATGTGGGATACTATGTATCATACCAATGGTGTGGGCATTGCTGCACCTCAAGTGAATAAAGCCGTTAGAATCTTTATAATTGATACAGAACAGATAGTAGAAAATTTTGATGATGAAGACAAGAGACTTTATCCAAATGAAAAACCAACAAAACAAGTTTTCATCAATGCAGAAATAGTCGAAGAAGATGGGGAGCCTTGGGCCTATAATGAAGGCTGCCTAAGCATTCCTAAAGTGCGGGAAGATGTGCGTAGAAATGCAAAAGTGAAGATCAGATTCCAAGATTTATCCTTCGCCCAACATGAAAAGGAATATGACGGCATCACTGCAAGAGTTATTCTTCATGAATACGATCATATAGAAGGCAAGTTGTTTATCGATTATTTATCTCCTTTAAAGAAAAGACTGCTAAAGAAAAAACTAGATGATATAAGTAAAGGAAAAATAAAAGTGGATTATAGAATGGTTTTACCAAAGTAATCTTCTACCTTTCACTTCTCATTATCATCACATATAACTTCATTGCAATCTAATCAACCAAAATATTCTGAAGAAGAATTGGTATCGCTATTACAACAGCGAAGCAATGAGGCTTTCAACTATCTATACGAAAATTATTCGGCTGTTATCTATGGTCACATAATACGCATTATTACTGATGAAGACACGGCGCAGGATGTGATGCAGGAAACCTTTGTGAAGATCTGGAACAATATAGATAAGTATAACAACAAGAAAGGCCGCATTTATACTTGGATGATAAACGTAGCACATAATACCGCTATTGATAAATTGAGATCGAAGGGAGAGGCCATGAAAAACAAAATCCTTGGAAACGAAGACACCGTATATATAACAAATAAAACAGAAGCATCTATAGATACCATAGGACTTAAAGATTTAGTGTCAGCCTTAAAGCCCGAGCAAAAGCAGGTGGTTGACATGGCCTACTTTAAAGGATACACATTAGAAGAGATTTCAAAAAAATTAAACACACCGCTTGGAACTATTAAGACAAGAATGCGACAGGCGATAAAAATATTAAGAGAAAAGTTTCGCGCATAAAGTGAACATCAAAGACTACATAGAATCGGGCTTATTAGAAGCTTTTGTTCTCGGAGCACTTTCTGAAGAAGAAAAAACTCGTGTAGAGAATGATATTGCTTTGCACCCTGAACTAGCCGCTGAAGTAGCTGCAATAGAAGCTGCGATGCTTGGCTATGCACAAGCTCACGCTGCGAATCCTCCCGATCAACTTAAAGAAAAAATCAGAACGCAACTTAGTATTCAACAGTCTGAAAAATCTACTTCAAACCTTCAACCATTTACACCAACCGAAAACAAATCGTCTTCATGGCAACGAGCTGCAATATGGATGTTATTATTAAGTACCGCTACATTTGGTATTCTGTTCTGGTTGCAGCACAACACATTTCAAAATCAACTGAGCGAACAAAACACACGCATTGATAGTTTGGTAAAAGCACAAAATGAGATGATTGCTTTGTTAGAAGATAAGAAGAAAGAAAGTGAAATGCTCGTTGACACTTCTATGCAAACAATTGTGATGAAAACAATGCAGCCCGAACATCCTATGGCAGCTACTGTTTTTTGGGGTAAAGCAAAAGGTAGCGTTTATCTTTCTTTTACTAAAATGCCAACCCCACCGCAAGGCAAGCAATACCAACTATGGGTGATACAAGATGGCAAACCCGTGAGCATGGGTACGATTCCGCATGACGTATTTGCAAAAGGTATGATGATGAAAGTACCGATGAAAGTAACAAATGGGCAAGCCTTTGCCATATCATTAGAAAATGAGGGTGGTAATCCTACACCAACAGTTGTACAGGTTTTAGGTAAAGTTTAAAATATAAAAAGTCTAAACAGTCATTAAACTACAGCCTCTTAACGCACTGTGATCCATTCTCCCTAACACCTCAAAACTACCATCACTATACAACTTCCCGATATCTTCTGTAGCAATGAATGAACAAGAATGAACATTTGCTAGATCAATCACGTTTAGATAACCAATACCTTCCGTCTTAATTTCGAAAGGATCATTCATATCTCTTACAAATACTTTCATTGTGGGAGACAGACAAAAAATTCCATCTCGTTTTGCATAAGCCTGTGAGAGCAATTCCGTCATTCCATACTCAGAATGTACGCTATCTAACTCCCATTGTTTTTTTAGGAAATCATGCACTTCTACTCTTGTCATTTCTTTTTTTCTTCCTTTCATACCTCCTGTTTCCATCACAGTAGTATATTGCAAATTCATAGGATATTTCTCTGCAAAATCCAGTAATGCAAACGTAACTCCCAAAAGAAGAATTTTCTGTTGTTGCTTTTCCAGCCTTAGAATAGTCTCCTGTAGACGCACCCATTCGTTCAAATAAAAGCCATTATCTGAATGACCACTTTTGTACATAAGTAGCTGTGCCATGTGTACCAGCGAAGCATTTTTTCTTTCAAGATAAGAAGGCAATAATGCCAGGATAACATACTTTTTTGCATCTCCATAAAAATGCTCAAATCCTTTCAATAAAGCATGTTCATAAATAGATTCGTCAACAACATAGTGTTTTGATGAGACATCTCCTGTGGTACCACTACTTTTAAAAAGTAATTCCGGTAGCTTTTCTCCACAAATCACGTTATGAGTTTTAAAGAAGGAAATAGGCAAGAAGGGTATTGAGAAAATTGTACTGATACTGTTTGCGTCGATACGCAATGCTCGTAGATATGCACGATATACCTTATTCTCATTATACTGTTTCTTAAATAGTTGCAATGCAATATTTTCGAAGTTCTCTTCGTTAATAGTGTTGATATTGTAATGATCGTAGGACATCAAATATTGGGTGCTTACTGTAACTTTGATTGGATATGAAAGCGAAGCTATTAATTATTCTTTTCTCACTTGTAGCAATTGTGGGGTGTAAAAAAGAAAACAAAAGGTCGAAAATTCCTTCCCTTACTTTTTTAGCTATGACACCCGAAGTAAGGGCGGGCAACAGTGAAGATACGGTGAAGATCAGTTTGAAATTTGAAGACGGCGATGCAGATATCAGAACAGATGGTCAGGAAGATAATATCCTTATCAGCAACACTCGCGACACACAAAGATATGACTACCCTATGCCTGAGATCGGCAATGAATTCAAAGACCCTGATGTTGGTTTTAAAGGATTAGCCTTGATACAATTACCCGCTGCTTTCTTTTTACTAAGAGATACTGCCATGACTCGTGATTCCTTAAAATTCAAAATCACCTTGAAAGATGAAGCAGGAAACTTAAGCAACGAAATCATCACACCTACCCTATACCTCAATAAATAATATTCATCAAATTAGTTTTGGCTATTATTTGAATTTTAACGACTTTTAAAACCCCTCAAAACAGGGTATTTTATCAATGAAGAAAACTTTATTATTGGTGGCATTTGCCTCCATCGCTTCTTTCAAAGCATTTTCTCAAGAACATCATTCCGACAATTACAATCTTTCTGTTTTTTATGGCTATGAAAATTTGCCAGCATCAAAACGAATAGATAGAGCCGGCTTAAAGGCAAAAGTGAACCAACACTTTCCACAGTGGTATGTGTATTCTGATAAATTGAATGGCAACTTCACGAATATTTTCGGAAATGCAATAGCGTTAAATGGTAACACATTGGAAGACAAGGTAGCCACTTGTATTAATAACCATTTGAACACATTTGGAGTGAATGGTCAAGATTGGATCAAAGTACAAAATACCAATGCCGGCTTTGCAAGCTTTCTAAACTATAAGCAAGTCCTAAACGGTCATGATGTAGTCTTTTCGAAATTGAGTTTTCGATTTACTACAGACGGAAGATTGCAGCAAATTCAAATGAAAAACTATGGACAAGCTCAAAACATCACTCCTTCTTTTTCGAAAGCAGATGCGATGATAGCCATGAAAAAAGATTTGACGCATCTTAATATAGCTTATAGTAACGTAGAAGAAAATTGGGTTTGGTTCCCTGTTCCTTCCACAAATGGTTATGAATTGAGACCAGCGTGGAATTGTACGATCATTGGGAAAGATGAATACCTACCGGTAGAACTATATGGTTATGTAGATGCAATTACCGGAGATATCCTATACAGAAATAATGATGTAAAAGAAACTGACCTTACTGTAAATGGACGTGTGTACAAACAAAACCCATTATTGCCTTCTTCTATAGAGCCTTTGTCAGAGTTACGTGTAGAAATTAATAACACTCCATACTTCACTGATGTATTAGGTTTTATGAGTGATGCTTCACTTTCTTCTCCTGTAAACGCCACTGTGTTTTTAGAGGGAAGATGGTCGAGAACAAGAAATCTGGCTGCGAACGGCATTACACCATCATACATATTGTCGTTAAACGGCACTGGTACAGTTTCTACTTTTGATACAGTAATTCCTTCTAATGATCGCTTGGTCAACGCATATTATCATGTTACTCGCATTCATGACTTCATGAAGGGTTACTTCCCGGCTTTTGCTGGACTTGATAATCCTTTGACAACAAATGTGGACAATGGTGGCGGTAGTTGTAATGCTTTTTATACAGGAGGTAATGGCGGTTCTATCAACTTCTATGCTGCAAGTGGCACTTGTAACTCATTTGCATATTGTGGTGATATTATTTATCATGAATATGGACATGCAATAAACCACAAATTTTATCAATCTCAAGGGGCAACTAGAATGAATAATGGAGCACTAAACGAAGGCTATGCTGATATTTGGGCTTTGGGGTTAAGTGAAGATCCTGTTTTAGGAAAAGGCTCTCGCAACGATGGTACTATCATCAGAAGATATGATCTAACACCGAAAGTTTATCCTCAAGATATTGTGCGCGAAGTGCATGGAGATGGCGAGATCATTGCAGGTGCTTGGTGGGATGTAGCACAAAATATTGGTTCTATTGACACCATGATGCAAATCTTTTCAAAAACATTTTTTGCTACACCAGATGGACCTACCGGTGCCGAAGGAGATATTTATCACGATGTGTTGATTAATGCGCTTTTGACGGATGACAATGACGCCAATCTTGTGAATGGCACACCTCATTTTATTCAAATTGTAGATGCATTTGCACGACACGGTATTTACTTAATGCAAGATGCTGAATTGACACATACAGAAATAGCTAATCAACCGGCAAACACGCCTATTCCTGTTACCGCAACACTCACCCTTACCGAACCCGCTTTCTTTCAGGATATGAAACTATTTTACAAAGCTAGAACAGCTGCGAATTTCGATTCTATCACAATGACTGATTTAGGCAGTGGTAACTTTACAGCTACGCTCCCAGCTTTTTCAGAAGGAACGATTTTAGATTACTACTTTGCAGTAAACGACAGATACACTTACACTAATAAGTATTTTCCTCAAGGATTTTATCCAAATAATATAATCAGTGCTTTCAAAAACAATCTTCCTTATCAGTTTGGAGTAGGCCTACAGTTAAAAATTTCAGAGAATTTTGAAAACTTCAATAATACGGGCTGGGAAGTTGGCGCATTTGACGATAATGCTGGTGCCTCCGGTGCTTGGATAGTTGCAAGTCCTGTCGGTTCAAGCATAAACAGTTTACAAGTTCAAACAAATACTGACCACACAACTAACAGTCCTAATGGTAAATGTTTAATTACGGGCAATGCATCTAGTCCTACAGATGCTATAGGTGTTGCTGATGTAGATTCTGGCATTACCTCTGTTGTTACACCTGTTTTCGATCTTTCGGGCTTTATAGATCCTGTATTGGAATACTACAGATGGTACGGTAATGATCGTGGTAATAATAAAGGCAATGATTATTGGAAAGTTTACATTAGAGTAGCACAAGTAACAGGATGGAGTATTTTGGTAGACAATACTGTAGCTTCAGACTATTCTTGGCGTAGAAGAATATTTAATGTAAAAGACTTTTCGCTATACCCTCAAGTACAATTAAGATTTGAAGCTGCTGATATCATGCTAGCGAACGGTACACAGGGTGGACAAAGTACAGTAGAAGCTGCAGTAGATGACATTTTCATCTATGACAAAGTTGTTACAGGAGTAAATGATTATGCAAAGGCAAAAGCTGAAATTTATCCAAACCCTGCAAATACTGAAATCCGTGTTGTACTTACAGATAAGCTAAAAGGTGTAATCACCTTAAACGATATCGCAGGCAAAGAGTTGTCACGAATCGAAATGAATGGCTCCGAAAAGGAATATATTATCTCAACAAACCATCTTGCTGAAGGTGTCTATATGTTGATGATCAACTCAGGTAAAAGTATACAGACAAGTAAAGTGAGTGTAGTTCATTAATGCAGTAGTTAGTAAATAAAATGAGGCTGTCTCTAACTTTTGAGACAGCCTCATTTTTATTTGGGCAACCTGATGAGAGAGTTTTTCTGGATAGGCTATCCTTACCATTTAGACTTTAAAAAAAGCAACACTACTTGTGTTATACCGAATTTATTTTTGAATCTAAATAAGTACATGTGCTCAAACAAGCATGATCATTATAAAGAGCATATCCGACTAGGAAAAATAGTCTTAATGTCCAATTGATATGATTTTATATTAAAAAAAGCGACCAAAAATTTGATCGCTTTCCTAAAAAACTATATTCGTTAAGACAACTAAGCCACTTTTTCTTGTTTAGCAATAAATTGCTTAGCCCATTCAGTTGTGATAGATTTTGGTCTCTCAATTGGGAAGCCCAAAGCTCTGTCCCAACAAAGACTTGCCAAAACACCCAATGCGCGACTTACACCAAACAACACTGTATAGAAATCTTCTTCTACCAAACCGTAGTGCTTGAGCAATGCTCCGGAATGTGCATCCACATTCGGCCACGGATTTTTGATCTTACCAGTACTTTCCAAAATTGGCGGTGCTACTTCATATACATTCCAAACCGTTTTCACAGTAGGGTCATCAGGACAGTTTCTTTGTCCAAATTCCATTTGTGCGGTAAAACGCGGATCAGTTTTGCGAAGTACAGCATGACCATAACCCGGCACTACTTTTCCTTCGGCAAGCGTTTGTTTAATATATTCTGCAATTTGCTCTTTCGAAGGTTCAAGTGTTCCCAATTTTTCTTGTAATTCTTCTATCCAGCGAATCACTTCCTGATTTGCCAAACCGTGCAATGGACCAGCTAAACCTGCCATACCTGCAACGAAAGAAAGATAAGGATCGCTTAATGCAGAACCCACTAAGTGTGTAGCATGTGCAGAAACATTACCCCCTTCATGATCGGCGTGTATTGTAAGATACAAGCGCATCAACGACCAGAATTTTGTATCCTCAAAACCAAGCATGTGTGCAAAGTTGGCTGCCCAGTCAAGCATTCCATCCGGTTGAATATGATCGCCACCTTTGTATTTTCTACGATAGATATAAGCTGCAACACGTGGCAAACGCGCGATCAACGTCATGCAATCTTCATACACATAATCCCAATGTTCTTTCTTACTAATACCATCTTTATACGCTTTTGCAAATTTTGATTCTGTTTGCAAAGCCAAGATTGCTGCGCAAAACTGTGTCATCGGATGTGATGCTATAGGCAGTGCATCAATAGCAGAAAAAACATGACTGGGAACGTGCGAACGACGCGCCCATGTGTTAGAGATATGATCTACATCATCTTTAGTGGGAATATCTCCTGTAAGCATCAAATAAAACAACCCTTCGGGAAGTGGTTCTATACCACCTGTTGCCTTAGGAAATTGCGCTCTCAATTCAGGAATAGAAAATCCACGAAAACGAATGCCTTCATTTGCATCAAGTAATGAAGTCTCTGTGACCAATGCAGGAATACCACGAGCTCCCTGGTAAGCTTGGGCCAAGGTTACTTTATCCAAAACCAACTCACCATGCTCTGCGAGCATTTCTTTTATTTCTGCCCCACGTTTGTCTGCCGCCTCTTTAAATTTATCCTTTACGTAACCCATAAGTTCTCTTTTAAAATTTTATTGAAACGGGGCAAAGGTAAGAAATTGAGAAGTATATATTGAGGTTCAAATTCCTTATTTCACCTGTCTTCTGTAAAAATAAAGTGCAATAACGCTGAAAATGATGTTGGGTATCCATACCGCTAGTAAGGGATTCAAACCTGCTTTAGTGGAAAACGTTTTCGTAAATTGCAAAAGCATGATATAAACTGCGCACAGTACTACGCCAAACGCTAAGTGAATACCACTTCCGCCTCTGATTTTTCTGGATGAGATACATGCACCAATAATTACAAGAATGAACGCTGCAAAAGGTTGTGATGTACGAATGTATCGCTCCACATAATACTCGTTTAGGTTTTCTCGTCCACGAAGTTTTTCTCTGGCTATAACATCATTCAAAACCGGGGTGGTCATGGTTGTCATTATCTGATTATCTATCGCAAGGTCTTTTGGAGTAAAAGATCTGTACGTTTTAGAAAGTTCGGGGAAAAAACTTAGTTTTTCTGTAAGACTGTCGTTAGTACGGATGGATACATTGTAAAGGTTCCAAACTTTTTTTATGCTGTCATAACTGACTCTATCAGCCATGAGCTTTTCTTTTAAGAGTCCTTTCTCAATAGTCTCTGCAGTAAAACGATAGCCGGAATTATTTGCAAAATCATAGTTCTGCACATACACATAGAGCTTATCGGACAGACGCAAATGAACGTTTCTATTAGACTGACTCAAGATATTATCTACATACTTTTCCTTGAAAGTTATATACCCTTTGTTGGTGACAGGAATGATGAAATGATTGGCGATGTAGGAAAAACCACAAAGCAGTATACCACCGATGATATAAGGTCTTAAAAATCTAGGGAAAGAAACACCACTTGCTAAAATCGCTATGACCTCTGTTTGGTTGGCTAGCTTGGCTGTAAAGAATATTGTAGCGATGAAAATAAATAATGGATAAAGTAACGCGATCATGTTAGGTAGAAAATCGCGGTAATATTTTATTACAGTCATTACACTTGCTTTCCGTTTCACCAACTCATCCATTTTCTCGGAAAGATCTATCACGGTGATGATAGCAGCAAAGACTAGAATGGCAAAAAAGAAAGTGCCGAGAAATTTTTTAAGTATATACCAGTCGAGTTTTTTCATGGAGACAAACGACGCAAATATCGTTTAAATGAAAGTGAGGATTAAATAAAAGAAATGCAAATAATATATGCAAAAGAAACTGAAAATAAAATTTGTATTTTTTTTTTTTGATTCAACATTTGTTGTGCAATTGCAAATAACCGCTTAAAAGGAGTGAAGCCGAAAAACCTTTATTAAAGAATAGGCAACAAATAACTACATATATGAAAAATATACTCTTTGCATTTATCATATTATTAATGTCATCTTGTAAATCTTCTGCACAATGCAATCATATAGGAGAAATACAAGATGGTTCTTATGTAATAACTTGTAATCAAACAAAGCTAAAATCATGTCTTCAAGAAATACTTGCAATACAAAATATAGAAGTAACCTTAACAAATCTTGAAATAAAATCTGCTGTAGATAGTGCTAGCAATACTTATTATTACTTGTTAGCAAAAGATGCTGAACAAACTGTAAAAATGGCCACCTCTTTAAGGCTCGAAGAAAAGATCTTTTACCTGCGTTTAAGTAGTGGTAACGCTACAACATGTACATGCGATGGTTGCAGTGATAGCTGTGATCCTTACCAAAATGAACATGGCACATGGCGTTGTCTAGATTTCTGTCATCCTGAAAGTTGTACGAAAAGCGTTACTGTGAGCTCGAAACTTGTTAAGTGCTTGAACGATGTTGATTAATTT
>CBFGYQ010000014.1:0-14169 GCA_965652995.1 uncultured bacterium | reverse complement strand
GTGTGATGATAGGGCGGTTAAACTTTTCTGCCATTTTCATCAATCTTAACGCCTTTCTGTAACCTTCCGGATTTGCCATACCAAAATTTCTCAATTGCCTTGTTTTGGTATTGGTTCCTTTTTGTTGTCCCATTACCATTACCGGCATTCCATCTAACTCTGCCATACCACCTACCATAGCTTTATCATCTTTCACTTGACGATCGCCATGTAGCTCTACAAAATCATTGAATATTTTCTCGATGTAGTAAAGGGTATAAGGTCTTTCTGGATGACGGCTTAATTGTACACGCTGCCAAGGAGTAAGATTTTCGTAGAGTTTTGTTTTAGTCTTTTCTATGGTTTCTTCCAACTCGGTTATGCTTTTTGAGACATCCAATTGTGGGTTTTTAGAAGACATTTCTTTAAGTTTATTTATTTGACTGTATAAGTCTTCCAACGGTTTTTCAAAATCTAAAAATTGCATAATGGTAAATTTGGAGATAACAAATGTAAGGTTTGAAAAGTTTTTCTAAACAACATTTGCTGCTTTGCAAGTTTTGTACTTATATTTGCAACCCCAACAGAAATGGATTGGTAGTTCAGTTGGTTAGAATGCCGCCCTGTCACGGCGGAGGTCGCGGGTTCGAGTCCCGTCCAGTCCGCAAAAGCCCCGAAAATTTTCGGGGCTTTTTGTTGTGTGACTTACCAACATTTTTGAAGGAAGTTTTTTCGCTCGAAAGAAGTCTCTAATAGTATTGAAGGGACTATATTGGGAGGTACAAGCTGTACTACGAGATTTTGTCTTGTTCTAAAATAGGTTTACGCATAAAACCCAAAAAATACAGACAAAACACAAGGCATTATTTTATACTGTTGTCGCTGTATTTTTTGTGATATGCAGACGAAAAAGAAGCATTCCCGCCACTTAAGCATGACATGAGTAAGTTATCGAAATTAATGCGCGTGTTCTGCTTTGAATTTCTTCACAGCTTCTGTCAGTTTCGGAACGATCTCTTGTGCATCGCCTACTACACCATAATCTGCTGCTTTAAAGAAAGGCGCTTCAGGGTCTTTGTTGATAACCACAATAGTTTTAGAACTATTCACACCTGCTAAGTGCTGGATAGCTCCTGAAATACCAACCGCCACATACAGATTAGGACGAATGGTACCACCTGTTTGTCCTACATGTTCATGGTGTGGACGCCAATGGCTATCTGCAACAGGACGAGAACAAGCTAATGCTGCACCCAATTCCGTAGCAAGGTTTTCAAGAATACCCCAGTTTTCCGGACCTTTCATACCACGACCACCTGAAACTACCAATTCTGCTTCTGGCAATGGAACTGAACCGCCGGAAACAGTTTTCACTTCTTTCACCTGTACGCCGAAATCTTTATCGTCAAACGCGACATCCAATTTTTCAACCATTGCGCTGCCTTCTCCTTTTTTCACCTGAAAGCTGTTCGGCATCAACGTAATTACTTTTACATCGCTGGTGATATTGATGTGCGCAAATGCTTTACCGGAAAAAACCGATTTCTTAATCACAAAACCTTTTGCCAGATCAGGTTGAGAAATGGCACCAGCTACCAAACCTGCTTTCAATTTTGCAGCAAGGCGTGGAGCTACAGCTTTACCAGTAACATCATGCAATGTAATAATGACTTTCGCACCTTCCTTTTCTGCTGCTGTTGCCAATGCTTTGGTGTAAGCGCGGCTGCTAAGATTATCTAAACGAGCGTCTGCAACGTGCAATACTTTTGAGATACCTACAGCACCCAATTGTGCCATAGCACTATCGTCAGCATTTCCTAAAACTACCGCAGTAGCTGTAGTACCCATGCTTTGAGCGATTTGTGCGGCATATTGACATGCTTCGAAGCTTTTCTTTTTGAATGTATTTTGAGCGTGTTCTGCTAAAACTATGATTGACATTTTTTGTAGTAGTTAGTTGTTAGTAATTAGTTGATAGTAAGAATTAAATCACTTTGGCTTCGTTGTGCAATGCATTCACCAATTCATCTAAATTATCAACAGTAAACATTTTCACACCTGTTTTTGCAGGAGGCATTTCAAAGCTGTCGATATGTGTAAGTGACGTAATATCAGCAGCAGGAACCACTTTCAACGGTTTGGTACGAGCCGCCATAATGCCGCGCATGTTAGGAATACGTGCTTCTGCCATTCCTTTCTGACAAGAAACAACCAAAGGCAAACTCGCTGTATTAATTTCTTCACCGCCTTCTATTTCACGATTGATAGTAGCAACGCCATTACCAATTTCCAACTTCGTAGCAAAACCTACGTAGTTCATATCCAACAACTCAGCCAACATACCGCCCACAACACCATTGTTATAATCTATCGTTTCTTTACCACAAAGAACAAGGTCGTAGCCCTCATTTTTTGCATACTCGGCTATCTGCGCAGCAATTACATAAGGGTCAGTAGTATCTGCATCTATGCGAATAGCTTCATCACCACCGAGTGCCAATGCTTTACGCATCACTGGCTCAGCATCTGCTTTACCAACTGTTACTAAGTTTACTGCTGTAGCCGCGCCACTTTCTTTCAACTCCAACGCACGCACTAAAGAATACCACTCGTCATACGGGTTGATAATCATAGTAACGCCTGCTGTCGCGAATTGTGTGTTATTATCAGTAAAAGCAATTTTGGAAGTTGTGTCAGGAACCTGACTTATACAAACGAGTATTTTCATTACAAATTAAAATCTATTATTTGGTTAATACTTTTGTCTAAAGTGCGGCAAAATTAAGGGAAATTGTCGGCGTTGCCAATGCACATTGAAAGCAACATCGTTTTTCAACCACAGCACAAGTAAATAATTTACTATAATTTCATGCGTCATGAGCGATATTGAGATACGACAGATCACCACTGAAAGTAACGCTTATCAAGATTTACTAGTTCTTAGAAACAAGATGTTACGAGAACCTTTAGGGATGAATCTCTTCGAGGAAGACCTGAGCCGTGACAAAGAAGACTTCATCATCACTGCATACAGTAACGACAAAATGGTGGGTTGCGTGATGCTAAAGCCATTGAACGACAAAGAAATTAAACTTCGCGCAATGGCTGTAGATGAAAGTGTTCAAGGCAAAGGCATTGGCAGTAGGCTAGTAGAAAACGCAGAAGACATGGCGAGACAAAAAGGTTATGAAACTATAGTGCTCAATGCAAGACTTGTAGCAAAAGAGTTTTATCAAAAACAAGGCTACGATGCTGTAAGCGATGAATTTATCGAAGTTTCCATACCACATATAGCTATGCAAAAACATATTGGATGAACTATTGCAAAAGCCCCAAGAAAGAAAATCATATTCAGTTCTACAAATCAGCATCTCAATTACCTCCTGAATGGAATAATTCACTGCCTTGTGAACATTTCTTGCAAACAAAACAATTGCTGATAACGGAAGACAGTAGCTTTCCTGATGTTCAATTTTTATACGTCTTTGTCTATAGAAATTCAAAACCTGTAGCACTTGCTTATTTTCAGCTATTAGAGATCAAGCCGTATCATGTAGATATAGAAAAGCTCTCAACTGTACAGCGATACGGTTGGCATGCATTTACCAAAGTATCCAAACCGAAACTCTTAGTTGCAGGACATCTATTTCGTCATGATGTTGCTTCCTTTTTTTCAGAAGAAAATTTATCTAGTTTCGAAAGTTACCAATGCTATGAAGCTGCAATAAACGCTGCGCTAAAACAATCTTGCGCGCATGCTGTTTTAGTAAAAGATGTTCCTAAAAATCTTGTCACTTACTTCCAGCACTACGCGCCACAATACATTTTGCTTCGTAACGATATTTCTATGCAGATGGAAATTAGAGAAGACTGGAGTGAATTGAAAGATTATGAAAAATCTTTGAAGCATAAATATGCACAACGCTTTAGAAAAGTGAGGCAACATTGGGATAAGTTGAGGATAGAAGAGCTTGATGCGCAACAAGTAAAAAATAAAAAAGACATCATTCACAATCTTTACTTACAGGTAAGCAAACGACAACAGGTGCGTCTGGGATATCTTAGTAGAGATTACATATCGAAATTGAAAGAAAATTACCCTACAGATTTTCATGTTTGGCTCGCTTATGAAGACGAAAGTCCTGTTGCTTTTTTTAGTGCGTGGACCAAAGGGAATGCATTTGACATGTTTTATATCGGTTTTGATTATTCAAGAAATGAATCATTACAATTGTATTTCAACATCCTGTTTTTTAGTGTGGAACAGGCAATTCAATTCAAAAAAGAAAAACTGATCTTAGGACGCACAGCACTTGAGGCAAAAGCTCGTATAGGCTGCAAACCCATCTATCTTTCTACATTCCTTTACATCAAAAATTCATTGGTTCGTTCTATCATGCTTCGCGCACAACAGAATATATCTAACAACGAAGGCGAATGGGAAAATAGACATCCGTTTAAATAAACAGCACTATTCTTCTACTTCATGCTTCTTCGGAAAGTTGAATAGAATTGAACTTAAAACAGGAACAAAGAAAATAGCAAGACTAAGAAGCGATGTAATATAATCTCCCCAAATTGTAGGATGCTCTCCTTCAGCTAGATCTTTCCCTTGCGATATTAAACACGGTTGCGGACCATCAAGAAATAATGCAAATGCTGAACATGGTTGATAGTGTGCGATGATTGATAGCGTAAGCTTTAACCCTAAAATACCAATTACCAAATAAGCGCATGTATCTAGGAATGGATATTTTTCCATCAACTTTACAAAGCCTTGTGCTACGAAACGCATAGCCAGTATGCCAATAAATACACCCAGCCAAATAAGAATAATGTTTTTGGTATAGGCATTAGCTGCTATCACATTATCAATCGAGAACGCCAGATCCATGATCTCTACCAATATCACAGTTGCCCAAAATGGGCCAAATGCGCCGAGTGTTTTTCTGTAAAGCCAGCTACGATGTTTCTCTTCAATCTCCTCCTGCACAGTCATTTCATTAGTTTTCTTTTTCCTAAAGAAGAAATGCTTGATCGCCAATCCAAGAAGATAAATACCCCCTAAAGGTTTGAACCACCAAATCTTAATAAGTAATGCTGCAAACACTAAGCATATCCCACGAAAAACATAGGCACCTATAATACCGTATTTCAAAGCTTTCTTCCGCTGGTCTTTAGGTAGGTCAAGTACCATTGTAGCCAGCACAGCAGCATTATCTACAGATAGCAAGCTTTCTATAAGTATTAAATTCAAAACCACCATCAGCGCAGGGAAAGGCTTATCCGCTATTTGCTGTAGCAATTCATTGAAGTGTTCTATGACCATCAATAAACAGAAAAGTGAACCAAAAAACGCAAATGTACTTGCTATTTAGTGAATACGTTTCTTTATCTGCTTAAATAATAATTGATAGCAGTTTTATCCTTCAACTCTATATGAAGGAGGTATGTACCGGGTGCAAGCGAAGAAGATGGAATAACAACATTATCAGTCGCAGCAATGCTATCCCAAATCGTCCTTCCAGAAACATCCAGTAAACTAAGTTTTGCATTCTTTGGGAGGTTTATGATATTCCATCCTGAAGCTGATGGGTTAGGGAATATTTTTATTTGCTCTTTATTTATTGTGCTTGCTGAAAGTGTAGGATCTTTTATTATGCTGCCAATTCTATTTACGATATGGTTTTCAGGGTCAATGTCCATATCATTCATTTGTTTGCTCCAGTTGAAATGATATGTTTCGCTGGCTTGTGTGTTGGTTACTCTTATCAAGGTATCTCCTTGTGATGATTTGAGTTGTAGCACGATTGGCATTTTAAAAACCGAGACAGAAGCAGGTCTGCTTGTAGTTTGATCAAGATTAATAGTCACGTTACCGTTAGCATCTTGATACCATTTTGCATCATAAAAAGGAAATCCTTCTGCCATATACCATTGTTGAAAGAATGTATCCAACTGTATTCCTGAAATTTGTTCTGCCAAATTTTTCAAATCTTCTGTAGTAGCTGTTGCGTTTTTATATTGCTGTTGATAGGTGGTAAGGGTTTGAAAAAATTTAGCATCATCATCTATCAAATAGCGAAGCATGTGTGCGAGTGCAGCTCCTTTATTATACGTCAGTCTTCCGTCATAAATTCTAAGTTCATTAGTAGTATCCGTCACATATACAGAACCGCCTGCGCCTGTCATTACATAATTGAATGTTTGATTTCGCCAAGCTTTTGCCGCTTGTGTACCCCAAAACTTTTCAATGTATAAATGCTCCGCATAAGTTGCCCAGCCTTCATTAAGCCACATATCTACCAACGAATGACAAGTCACATTATCTCCCCACCATTGATGCGACAATTCGTGTGCTATCAACGTAGCGTCTAGCGAACCCACCGTTACCATTGTCTGATTTTCCATGCCTCCTGATAATGGTGCTAAGCATATTCCAAATTTCTCGTTGTGATAAGGATACTTTCCAAAAATTGTGGAGTAATGATTTATCATGTGTTTGATAGAATCCAATTCATCTTTATGGTTTTGAAGTATGGATGGATCACTGTAGATATAGTTATTGATGAGCATAGAATCTCCTGTAGGAAAATGCATGTAATAATTATATTCATCATAAGGTGCTACCGCAAACGAAAGCAAATAATAATCTACAGGATTTCTCAGCGACCATTCAAATCGATTATCAGAATTCAATAGTGTAGTAACATTCTTCAGCAATCCATTACTTGCTACTTTCAAACCCATAGGAACAGTAACCCAAATATCAGATGAGTCTATTTTATCAGAAAGTGATTGCTTGCATGCCCACCAATCACGGGAATGATAGGCAGCACTTACCGTGTGTGTAACCTGTACCGGAATCGTAGCGTCCGTTTGATTTAGTAATCCATTTGTGAAAAAATTTGTACCGCCGGTAGGTTGTCCATGATACCAAACATCTGACGTAAACGACACACCTTGATTGATAACATTTGGAAGAGTAGCCATATGTACAAATCCTGTTGATTGCACAGGCACAAGATTCCCATCAATTTTCACTGAATCTATTGTGAGTTGTGGACTTAGTTCAAATGCATAAACATTCATGGTAGGCACCGTGACACTAGCAACCGTTGTCGTCTTTCCTGTTATTGACGTTGATGTATTCGTTGCTCTAATATCCAACTTCACATATTTTACATCATAATAATCTTCTTCAGCTGTTGCAACGGTTGTTTTTGCATGAGTTTTTCTTTGTGCGAAACAAGGTTCTAAAAATGATGTAGCAACTCCTAATAAAATAATACTCTTCAATAATTTCATCTCACTATTTTTTAATCAGTTTTATAGTAGAATTTTCGTTCTTGCTTTCTATTCTTAATTGATAAACTCCGGTGGCTAAATGCTGCGCATTGATAGTATGAATACTTAAAGTCGTTTTTGAATGCAGCACCTGCTTACCGCTAATATCATACAATTTCAAATCCGCATTCACTGGCAGGTTTGTTATAATCCAATCATTATTTGTAGGATTGGGATAAATTTCAATTTCGGTTTTTCTAACTTCATCAGTTCTCGTTAGTGACGCATCCTTAGATGTTCCAAGGTCGAAGTTTAACAACCAATCATTGGGATCTATACCCATCCCATTCATAGACTTATTCCAAACAAAATAATACTTCTGAGTAGCTTGTGAATTATTAACCCTCACAATAGTATCTCCGTTTGGTGAACTGAATTTAAGTTCTATTGGTGTATGAAATAAACTCACTGTAGCATTCCCTGTTACGGTTTGGTCTAGTTTGATGATAATAGTATCGTGTATTTGATTCCAAGTGGCTTTGTAGTTTGGGTAACCGGCACCATACACCCATTGATTTACAAACGTATCTAGATCGTATTGTAAAAATTGAGACGCAGTATTCTTAAACTCATCAGTAGTAGCATTACCATTCTTATAGGTTTGCAAATAATCTTGTAGCATGTTGAAAAACTTAGCATCATCGCCTACTACAAATCGTAACATATGTACTACAGATGCCCCTTTGCTGTAGGTAAGTCTTCCATCGAAAATCCTGTTCGCATCAGTGGTATCATCTACATACAAAGTACCGCCGATATTGCCAAGCACTTCAGTATGTTTAGAATTCATGTGTGCTGCGGCTTTGGCAGCATCCCAAAATTTCTCAATAAAAAGATATTCACCGTAAGATGCAAAACCTTCATTGAGCCAAATATCTTTCCATGTAGCGCAGGTCACTAAATCTCCAAACCATTGATGTACTAACTCATGAGCTGAAAGAAGTGTTCCAAAATTCCCTTGTGTGGTCATGGTTTGATGCTCCATACCACCATTCATCGGTGCCATACAATGTCCATATTTTTCTTGCCAAAAAGGATAACGACCCAGCAGATCTGAAAAATGAAGCATCATGTCTTTCACAGAATCAATTCTACTTTTCCAAAAAGGCAATGTATTCAGATTATCTCCATAAACATAGTTTTGAATCAGCACAGAATCATTAGAGTTCGGAAAATTTACGTAGTAAGAATAATCGATATAAGGAGCTACAGAAAAAGAAAGCAAATAATAACTCACAAGAATATTCATCTTCCATTCGTAGCGTGAAAAACCACCGGCAATTGGAGTTACATTTTTCAAAACGCCATTTGCACCTGCCATCAAATTATCGGGTACTGTTATCCAAATATCTGTGGAGTCAATTTTATCCGTCAACGATTGTTTGCAAGGCCACCAATCTTTAGATTCATAAGGCTCGCTAAGTGTATAAGTTACCTCAGTTCCCCAGCTTGGTGAGGAGTCATTTATGATACCTAGATCGTTTCCAAAAGCCTGACCATGATAAAATACTTGTGCTGTGAAAGTTGAGTTTTGAGAAAGCTGGGTGGGTAGTGCAACACTTCTTACATGATTTCCTAAATTGGAAACTGTAGCTAGTTGTCCATTTATTTTTACCGAGTCTATTATGTAGAAATTCAACAACTCAAAAACGTAGTCATTCATACCATTTGCTACTACTTCTGCTATTGTAGTCACCTCTCCAGAAATATTAGTAGATAAATTATCTACTGATAGATTAATCTTTACATATTTCACATCATAATCATCTTCAGCTACATCGGCTATAGTTGTCTTTGCATGTGCAAGTGTTTTTGATTTTGCAGTTTTACAAATATGCGATCCTTGTTCCTGCGTTTGCGATAGGGCTATGTAACTAAAAGCTATCATTAAAAAGAACAGGGCTACACTCCTCCTCATTATCATTAAATATAAATTTTGGTAAATCTAGCTATTAAATGATTTCAGATTGTCATGCTTTGGTTCTTAGATTTGCTGCATGGCTCGCAACTTTTCCACCTTTATACATTACAACAAAGAAAAACTTACCATAGTTTTTGTACCTGTGATGCAACCCAATGGCTTACATTATGAAGTAAACATTAAAGGTTTCCCTAGGTTTAATATGGCGTGGAGCGCGTTGGGAAGGTTTGATATTATTGAAGATGCAGATTATGATATTGCAGACATACCGTATGATCTTGTGCTTGCAGCAAGTGAAGTGCTAGACAAAATGAAAAAATAAGCGCGCTTTTCAGAGAGTTCGTTGAATTTACTTCTCAGGTTCAAAATCCAGCACAATGCTGTTCATGCAAAAACGCTTGTAAGTAGGCGCAGGACCATCATCAAAAATATGTCCTAGGTGTGAGTTGCAACGACCACATTCTACTTCTATGCGTTGCATGCCATGACTGTTGTCTTCTTTATAGATCACACTTTTTTCGCGAATAGGCTCGTAGAAACTGGGCCACCCACAACTGCTTGCAAATTTGGCATCGGACTTAAAAAGATGATTGCCGCACACAGCACAGTAGTAATCTCCTTTTTTGTCGGAGTTCCAGTACTTGCCGCTAAATGCGTACTCTGTTCCTTGTTCTCGTGCTACATTATACACATCAGCAGGCAATATTTTTTTCCATTCCGCATCTGTTACATTTAATTGTTTGATGTCTGTACGGCTATAATAGGGATTGTTTTTATGTTCCATAGAATCGGTCTTTTGTGCGTTGGTACAATTAATTAGTAAAAGCATTCCTGCAAAAAGCAGATTTACAATATTGTATTTCATGCCATAAGTTACGAAGCAATAAACTTTATGGTTTGCTAATAATTATTTTTAAACCACCACGATCTCATAGAAATCTTCTTTTGCAAAATATTTTTGTGCAAGCGTTTGCAGCTCTTTGGCAGTAATGGCTTTGTAAATATTCACATTGCGATTAAAATGCTCCACCGTTAATCCATTCAACAGCAGTGTACGCCAACGCTGTATAATTTGAAAGGGACCATCAAGATCACCCAACAAATTCCCTAGCAAATAGTTTTTTACCAAAAGAAGTTCTTCATCACTCACCAATTTGTTACTGAGTTTATCCATTTCAAAATAAATCTCTTTCACCGCATCGTCTATTACATCCTTTCCTACTTCGGTGTAGATAGTTAAAGCACCAGCATTCTGGAAAGGAGATTGCGAACTGTAGATGCCGTAAGTATACCCTTTTTCTTCACGAATATTACTCATCAATCTCGAACCAAAGTAGCCACCAAATAAAGTATTCAATACCACCATTGGTGCAAAGTCTTCATGATGTCTGTTGATGAATTCTCTACCAATTCTAATGGCACCTTGCACGCCATTAGCATCATTCGTGATGAATTGTTTGCGTTCGGCTGACGGATGTTTTTCAATAGTTTTTTGCTGAAGCGATTGATTAGTGATTATCGCTTTCCCAAACACATCTTCCACAGCTTTCAATTCTACATCACCTATCTTACCACTTATAAACATGCGCGTGTTTGCCAATGTAAAATGCGAACGATAGTAGCTGAGAAGGTCTTCACGGGTTATTGCTTCTATATTTTCTTTCTTTGAAAATCTGCCATAAGGATGCGCTTCACCAAATATTGCTGCATCTATCTTTTGATTGGCAACAAATTCACATTGTCTTAAACTCACTAAAAGCTTTTGTACAGAGTTCTGTTGATACAATTTCAATTCTTCTTCCGGAAAAATTGAATTGTTGAGAATATCTTCTACAATAGGTAGCAACTTCGGCAAATGCTTACTAAGCGTATAAAGAGAAAGCATTGCAAAATCATTACCACAACTCACTTGCAGATTCGCTCCGTAGTATTCAAAAGCTTCATTGATCTGTTGGGAAGTTTTTTCTTTAGTTCCACTTTTCAACAAGGCCGCCGTTGCCTGTGCCACTCCGGGTTTCTCTTCAAACCAAATACCTGCCGGGAAAACCCAATCTACTTCCACCACTTCTTGCACACCTGCATTGAGCGCATGAAGCGGCAATCCATTTTGTAATGAGATTGTTTGTATGGGTGGTAGTACGTAGTTGAAATCTACAGCATCGTGTATTTTGGGTGATTGTGTTCTGTCTAAAATCATAATTATTTGTAAAGAGAGATTATGGGTTCACCATTTTTCCAAGTAATTTTTCAAGCTTGTCAAAGTTTTCATCATTTTTACCAACGGTGTGTTTTCTTATTTTTTCACATTCTTCCACCGTTTCAAAAATTTGTTTAAAAACTAATTTTGTTTCATTCGGCGATACTTCCTCAAACGTGACCAGCACTTGAAAGAGAGGTTTTGAATGACGTTT
Source organism: uncultured bacterium (assembly GCA_965652995.1). Lineage (GTDB taxonomy): Bacteria > Bacteroidota > Bacteroidia > Chitinophagales > Chitinophagaceae > JAFIGV01. The sequence continues at coordinate 2,511 of CBFGYQ010000014.1, read as the reverse complement.
CCATGCTATGAGAAAAGGTTTTTCTATTTTGATGAACTCACATGCATTCTCATAATTCCCTTTTTCAGGACCATGCATAGTGAAAGTCCATATTCCACCTTCTCTAAAATCAAAATGACGAAACGTATTTGTAAATCCCGCCGGTCCCCACCATTCTTTTAAATATTGAGGTTCGCTCCAAGCCGAAAAAACAGTTGCTATCGGGAAATGAATCACACGTGTAGTTACTATTTCACGATCAGGTAAAGTATCTAGTGTTTCTGTGAACATAAAAACCAACTTTCGTTTTACACAAACAACGACCGCAACTCCCCAGCTTCATCCGGTTTCATTTTGCCGCCTAATATCAATCGCAGTTGCCTTCTTCGTAAAGCTCCATCAAACATGGATTTGTCGTCGTCTGTTTCGGGAGTGATAGTATCTATTTTTCGTGGCTTGCCGTGCGGATCTATAGCTACAAATGTAAAATAGGCTTCGTTGGTAAGATATCTATAACGCGCATGAAGGTCTTCTCCCCACACTCGCAGAAATACTTCCATTGACGAGTTGAAAGAGCGTGTAACACGAGATTCTATCGTTAATAGATTACCAAGCTTAATGGGATTGTTGAAAGATACATTGTCTACCGATGCGGTTACAACAGGACAATTACAATGTTTCATGGCAGATATTGCAGCACTTATATCCATCATGTGTAGCAACCTTCCACCCATAAGATTACCAAGCGTATTGGTATCATTCGGCAACACCAGTTCACTCATCACATTAATAGTATCCTTAGGATATTTTGTTTCCAAAGAGAATAATTTTAAAATGTTTGAACGATAAGAAGATTAATTACACTCCAACAATTCCACATCAAATATCAAGGTAGCGTGTGGAGGAATAGAAGCACCTGCACCACGCGCACCATACCCCAATTCTGAAGGAATATAGAAGCGATATTTCGAGCCTTTTTCCATTAGCTGCACACCTTCTGTCCATCCCGGTATTACTTGGTTAAGACCGAATGTTGCCGGTTGATTTCTTTTATAAGAACTATCGAAAACATTACCATTGATGAGACTTCCTTCGTAATGTACAGTTACACGGCTTGCAGCACTCGAAGGTTTTTCGCCTGCACCTTCTTTCAATACTTCATATTGTAAACCCGAAGCGGTTGTTTTTATATTTTCTTTCTTAGCGTTTTCTTCAAGAAATTTCTTTTGTTCTTCCATCTTCTTTTCTGTGTTTTGTTGTAAAAGGTTTTTCAATTTATCCTGTAAACTCATTATTATATTTTAAGATTAATAGTGAATTGCTCGCAAGTTACTATTGCCTAGGAAAATTTTTGTATATACTTGTAGTTAAAATATATTTTAATTATGGAACAATCGTACCCTACCTCCCCTAGCGAAAATCATAAATACAAGTGGCAATATGTAGGAACCGGAATGCAATATTTTGAAATTGCCATTATCAACTGGATACTCACCATCTTTACGCTTGGGCTTTACTATCCTTGGGCAAAAGCAAGATCGCTATCGCACTTGTATTCAAAAACAGAATTGGAAAACACGCCTTTTGTATTCACCGGCACCGGCAAGGAGATGTTCAAAGGCTTTATTAAAGCACTTGTTGTATTGATACTATGGTATGCTTCTTTTTTTGCTGCACTACATTTTAGAATACCATTATTGTTCTTAGGACTATATTTTTTATTCATTTTCTTCTTGCTGCCTTTGGCAATACACGGCTCTTATCGTTATAGAATGTCGCGTAGCGAGTGGCGTGGTATCCGATTTGGGTATATTGGAAATCGCAAGGAATTTATGGGCAAGTTCGCGGGATGGTTGCTACTTACGATCATCACTTTTGGATTTTATGGTGCGTGGTTTACCATCAACTTGCGCAACTATCTATTCAGCCATGTGAAGTTTGGCAACTTGAATGCACGATACCAAGGAGACGGAACTGATTTTTTCTGGTTAAATCTAAAAGGATATTTTCTTACACTCATCACGTTAGGTATCTATAGTTTTTGGTGGCAAAGAGATTTGTTTCATTACTACTTCGACAACCTAATGGTGATAGATGAAGAGAATAACAGAACTCTGAATTTCTATGCAGAGACCACAGGATGGGAATTTGTGAAATTTATCATTGTCAATATACTTATCGTGATTTTCACTTTGGGTTTGGGCACTCCATTTGTGTTGGTTCGCTATTTAAAATTTATTGCGGAACATGTGAGCCTTACGGGCAACGTTGATTTGAATAATCTCCAACAAACAGGCGATGATTACAATGACGCTACAGGTGATGATATGCTGGATATGCTAGACCTTGGATTTACATTCTAACAATGGATACCAATTCCTTCTCCGCCACCTATTACGATGGACTTTCCAGCAAGCCAAATCAGGTTTCAGTAGATGCAAAAACTGTGGATGTAGGATTGATTATTGACCATAGTGGTCATGTAATTTATTGGCAATATCCGGATCTATTAGTGGAGGGAAGCAACACTTC
>CBFGYQ010000013.1:0-14374 GCA_965652995.1 uncultured bacterium | reverse complement strand
GTCGCAAAGCTCTCTATCACATCAATAGATTTCAGAATTTTTTCTTTTCCGCCGTTGTTGGTGTTATCACCAACAACTCATAGTTTAGATTAATGCACCGCTACGATGTCCATTTCTTCACCGCCACCATCTTAGAATGGAAGCATTTACTAAAACCCGATAAATACAAAGACATTCTCCTTCAGAGCTTAGAGTTCCTTGCAAAAAACGAACGCATCTATGTTTATGGTTTTATCATCATGAGCAATCACATCCATATCGTATGGCATATACGTCATCCACATTATCTACCTATTGGACAAGCAGTAAGATTACAATGGTAGCGGGCATTTACCAACAAAATATTTTTCCCCTATGATTGGTATTCCAACGCCAACCAGAAATATGATCTTTGAGCCGATTTTTGAACAGTATATATTCTCAGTACTTTGCAATATGCAAATTGAATTTGAGAAATTAAATGCTTTCAATCATAAATTAAAAATCATTCGAACAACTAAAGTTTCTGAAGAAACGATTCTTGATACGAAGACCTATTTATTACATGATGTTTGCCACTATTTTGTAGAGAAAGAGCTTAGAACATCCAACGGTTTTTGGGGAATGCTTTCGCAAGGATTTCAAATTGAAGAGTTATTGGGAAAAACAAATCATCTTACAGAAGAACTCAGAAATATAGAATGTATAGTTGGTGGTATACAATCTGTATATTCAAAACACATGAATGAAAAAGATTTTTGGGATTATATTCAAGCAATTGACTATAATGTGGAAGACAAAAAATTCCCTGAAAAAGTAGTGCCTAGAATATATGAATTTATGAGTCAATGGGATTATTTACCTATTGGAGAATCCATAAGATTACAATGGTAGCAGGTATTTATCCCAATGCAAATTTGCATCAACAATATACCTTGTAATTTTATTAAACAAGCAAAAAATCGTCGTTTCTCAAACCATATAAATTCGTGAAAGCATTCGAATCTATACAAACTTATTACATACCTATTCAACCCACAGTGGCGGTAGATAATGCGGAAATAACTTATCAAGAAATACAATCTGGGAAAGAAATTGAAAATTTTATCTACTGTTTTTGGCAACTTAAAACGATAAAACCACTTCAAGATCCATATAGCTACCGAGTAGTCTCAGATGGGTGCATCGATATATTTTTCAATCATCATGAATCTAACGAAAACTTCATCATGGGTTTCTGTAGGAAATATACAGAGTTCTCTATCGGCAAATCATTTGACTACATCGGCATTCGTTTTCTACCTACTGCATTTCCACTTTTGTTTGGTGTAGATGCTAAGACACTAAGCAATCAATCACATGAATTAAGTCTTATTCTACCAGAGTTTTCAAATTGGATCTCTGACAAAATAAAACCGGAACATAGTTTTGAAAATATTGTTGCTGCGTTGAATGAAAAGTTGATTGAAGTAATTCAAAAACAGACTATTCAGTTTGACGACCGCTTCTTCAATTCGCTAAATATCATTTTTGAAAAGAATGGGTTTTTAGATACAGAAAAAGATCTTGATACAGGTTTGAGTCCTAGACAACTTCGGAGAGTTTTTAATTTCTATATAGGGACAACCGCAAAATCATTCAGTAATGTTGTGCGTTTTCAGCATATTCTAAACGCCAATTTTTCAAAGCAAACCCTTAAACAAAGCAAACTATATTTTGATGTCGGGTTCTTCGACCAAGCACATTTTATCAAGAACTTCAAAACGTTTTACGGCGTTACACCTTCGGAAGCCTTTCGATAGATTTTGTCCGATTTTTACAATTCCTCTGTTTCATGCCTGTCTAGATTTGTATCAACAAAATTGCAGGCAATGAAAGCTATATTACTAACCGCATTTGTTTTATCGATTGGAATTTCAAATGCACAAACAACAAACAACATGAAACTGAATGCAGGAATCATCACCGAAAAAATACAAGAGACCAAAAAATTTTATACCGAGGTATTAAATTTCGGAGTGAGTTTTGAAAATGATTTTTACTTACTTCTTCACACTCCAAACCATTCCGCAGAAATTAGTTTTCTTCAACCAAATCATCCCAGTCAAAAACCAATTTTTCAATCACCATTCAATGGCAAGGGAATTTACATAACAATTGAAGTGGAGGATGTTGATGAAATTTACAAACAACTAAAAGACAAAAGAACTCCAATTGAAATAGAGATCAGAAACGAAGAATGGGGCGACAGACATTTTGCCATCAAAGACCCAAACGGGATTGGGATAGACATTGTGACTTATACAAAACCTGAAGAATAAATTGGCTAAATTTAGTGCACAAGCACATGTTATCACTTTCTAGTACTGATTAATTTGTATTTAGCCTCTTCTACAAAAATGAAAGCAATTGTACACAAAAAATACGGTCCGCCGGAAGTAGCTCAACTAACGGAAATCCGCAAACCGATACCTAAAGAAAATGAAGTATTAGTGAAAGTGTATGCCTCTACCGTCAATAGAACAGATGCGGGATTTCGGAGTGCTGTGTATATCATTTCTAGATTTTGGAGTGGGCTTTTTCGTCCTAAATGTCAAACGCTGGGTAGTGAATTTTCCGGCGTAATTGAAGAGACAGGAAAGGATGTAACAACTTTCAAAAAAGGAGATAAAGTATTTGGCTATAATGATGAAACCTTTGGCGGACATGCAGAATATTTGACGATCGCAGAAGACAAAGCTATTGCTACTATGCCTGACAATGTAGATTTTAGAGTAGCTGCTGCGATCACAGAAGGAGCACATTATGCACTGAACAATATTAGAGTTTCAAAAATTAAAAGTGGAGAGAATGCTTTGGTGTACGGAGCTTCTGGTGCAATTGGCTCTGCGGCTGTTCAGCTTTTAAAACATTTTGGAGTTTCAGTAACAGCCGTTTGCAATACAAAAAATGTCGAACTAATAAAGTCAATTGGAGCTGATAAAGTCATAGATTATCAACAACAAGATTTCACTAAGACACAAGAAAAATTCCATCTCATTTTTGATGCAGTCGGGAAAACTTCTTTTGGAAAATGCAAACACATTTTGACTGAGAAAGGCATTTATGTATCAACGGAATTGGGGAAAAATTCGGAGAATGTTTTCTTGTCCATTTTCACGCCACTCGTCGGAGGAAAGAAGGTTATCTTCCCTATTCCGACAATTAGCAAAGCAGATATTTTGTTTTTAAAACAGCTTGTAGAAAATGGAGAATTTAAGCCTGTGATTGATAGAGAGTATCGTTTGGAACAGATAGTAGAGGCATATACCTATGTGGAAAAGGGACAGAAAACAGGGAATGTGATTTTGGTGGTTGCGGAATGACTTGGTTTACTTATTAAACAAACTCATTGTCTTCAAAGTTCCTTGTGTAGCAAAGCTCTCTATCACATCAATAGATTTCAGAATTTTTTCTTTCACGATTGGCATTTCTTCACTCGTCCATCTTCCTAAAACAAAATCTACTTGTCGCCCTTTAGGAAAATTGTTGCCTATACCAAACCGCAATCTCGCGTATTGGTTGGTTTGAAGAATAAGGTCAATATTCTTCAAACCATTGTGTCCTGCATCGCTGCCACCTGCCCGTAAACGAAGTGTTTCTATAGGCAAAGCAAGATCATCTAAGACAACCAAAATATTTTCTAGACTTATCCTTTCTTTATCCATCCAATACTTCACTGCTTTCCCACTCAAGTTCATAAATGTGGTAGGCTTGATAACGACGAAGGTTTTGCCTTTCCACTTTACATTGCTTACATAAGCATGTCTATCCAACTGAAAAGTACCGCCTTGTTTTATTACAAAAGCATCTGCTACATCAAAACCAATATTGTGTCTGGTAGCATCGTATTCGTAACCAACATTTCCTAAACCTACAATCAGAAATTTCATGGGTGCGAAGATAGGTTCCTTCCTACTTTTTTTGGCAAAAAGTAGGCAAAAGCCAGTCGCTATTAATCACTCCGTGATGGCGACTGGCACCCTTCATTATTCGCGTCTTTGCGAGGAGGAACGACGAAGCAATCTCAAGAATTGACTACATTAATGTGAGATTGCTTCGCTACGCTCGCAAAGACGCGAGTGACATTATTGAAGATAATTCTATTTTAAAGTCTCATCTAGCCACTTAAAAAATTCTCGCTGCCAAACAATAGCATTTTGTGCATGAAGTATCCAGTGATTTTCATTTGGGAAATATAGCAATTTGCTCTTGACACCTTTTAATTGTGCCGCCTGAAATGCTTCTAATCCTTGTTCGATAGGCACACGATAATCTATGCCTCCCTGTATAATGAGGATAGGTGTGTTCCATTTATCAACAAAATTGCTAGGGTTGAATTTTTCATAACCTTTCGGTGTAGGTTTTTTCCAATAAGAACCTCCAAGATCCCAATTGGCAAACCATAATTCTTCTGTAGTGCCGTACCAGCTTTTCATATCAAACAAACCATCGTGAGCGATGAACGATTTAAAACGTTTGTTGTGCATTCCTGCCAACATGAAAACACTATAACCACCGTAGCTCGCACCCACACAACCCAATCTATTTTTATCTACATAATCTTCTCTTGCAATTGCATCTATTGCCGACAAATAATCTTGCATTGGTTGTCCACCCCAGTCCTTGCTGATGTCTTCATTCCATTTCACACCCCAACCCGGCATACCACGACGGTTGGGTGCTACAACTATATACCCTTGCGCTGCCATCAACTGAAAATTCCATCGAAAACTATAGAACTGTGAAAGAGCAGATTGCGGTCCACCTTGACAGTAAAGAAGCGTAGGATATTTTTTATTAGGATTGAAATTTGGAGGATAAATAACCCATACACCCATTTGTTTGAAATCGGAAGTACGCACCATTTTTAGCTCTACTTTACTCATAGCAATATTGCTATAAGCTGCATCGTTTTCATGTGTCAATTGTTCCATGCTGCCGTCAGTTTTCTTTACAGCATACAACTCGCTAGCGTGGTTCATATCGCAACGAGAAACGATGATTTGTGTTGGCGTAACACCTATTATTCCATTAATATCAAAATCGCCCTGTGTCATCTTTCTTACAACCGGTATCATTCGTTTGTTCCCTATATTATCCACCTCAAACAGTTGCTCTGTACCTTTCCATGCTGCGTTGAAATAAAGTTTGTCCGTTTCTTCATCATTCCAAACAAAGCTGCTGACTGTCCCATCCCAATTAGCTGTAAGGTTATTTTTAGTAGCATCCAAGTTCTGCATGTCCTTTACAAAAATGTCGTTCTTATCTGCTTCGAAACCATCTCGTGCCATGCTTGTCCAAGCCAGGTATTTTCCATCATCACTAAATGCAGGATTCATATCGTACCCCATCATACCTACTGTAAGATTGATGGTATTGCCTGTTGGAATTTGATATTGATATAAATCGGTGTTGGTACTCTGTGCATACTCTTTACCAAATTTCTTTTTGCATACATACACAATGCTTTTACTATCGGGACTCCATACAAAATCTTCTGTGCCGCCAAATGGTTTTTGAGGACAATCATAAGGCTCATTCGCCATGATGTCTCTTTCATTTTTAGTTTTTACAGGCACTATGAACAAATGAGAGAACTTACCATCTTCCCAAGTATCCCAATGACGATAATTGAGATCGGTGTATATCTTTGCTGTTGTTTTAGGCAAGTCTTTGTAAATGTCCGTTCCCATCATAGGCTTCACTAATACTTCTTTTGTAAAAGCGATATAATTGCCATCGGGAGAAACACGAACATTCTCTTTGCCATCTACTTCATTGTAAAACATTTGCCAAGTGCGAACAATATCTTCGCTTCTGTAAATTCCCTTCCCATCCATAGCTTACCAGTACTTCTGGGCTTTTTGAATAATGTTTTTCGAAGTCAATTCTCGGACTTCGCCATTGAGCATATTCAAAGCATATTTCTTAGCAGTAGATTTTTCTGTTTCTACACTATAAGAACGGGATGTGTAATACACAGTTTTTCCTGATGCACTCACACCATCTCCACTCACACGCTTCAGGCTCCAAAGTGTTTCAGGCGTCATTCTATTTTGTGCAAAAACAGATGCACTCACCAACAGTAGTGGTAAAAGAAATTTGTTCATAAGAAATAATTGAGCGTTAAAAATACGGTGTTAATTATCGCGGTGCAACCCGTCGATTGGGTGATGATACTCCCGACCTTCTACCAACAGAAGATGTTTCAGCAAAATCAACTGTATTCTCCCAGCCAGCTTTCAGATCCACACCTGTTTCGTTGGGTATCACTTTTTCAGGTTGTATTTTTTCAAATAGATTTCCACGATCCCATTTTCCATTCTCGTTCACATCCTCTATAATGCGCATAGAATATGCACCCGGTTGCAATTTGTAAAAATGGATATTCGTATCTGTTACAGGTTTCTGATAAAAAACAGTTCCATCGCGGAGCAAAACGAAAACATACTTGGTGCCTAAATACTTTGTTGGCAGGTGGACATGTAGCTTGGCGTAGTCTGCTTCACTTTTGGTTCTGAATGTATGTTTAGAAGGCATGGCTTCCACATCCGAACTATCAATAGCAAAATTTTTCAATAGCCTTAGAGTATATAAAGTATTCTCTTTCCAATCTGTTTGTAGTAAGAGTTTGTTTTCGTTCAAAGTATCTTGTGTAAGTTCTATTTCAGACTCAATCAACGTTCCAGCGTTATCGTAAGAAAGATTTACCCTGTTTTCATTTATGGTCTTCACAGGCTTGTTGAATACAATTTCCAATGGAGTTATGATGTCTCTTGTACGTCTTTTTACATCCGATGTATCAATACTTACAGTGTAGGTAAATCCTTCGTCCTTATCATTTTTTTCTTCTTGAGGTTCCTCTCTTTTCCCTGCTGCCAAAGGTTTTCTTCTTTCGGAAGGTTGGTTTTGTGCATTAGCTACAGAATCAGATTCCGAGAAAATATAAAGGCTGATTTTGTCTGTTATGCTGTCTTTGGGTTTTACAATTTTATCATTAAATGCTATCAACTCTTTTTCATCATCATACATCAAATTACCGTTCGCATCATGAAGGGCAAAAATTTTAAACTCTTTATCCGGTAACCCTTCAAAATTAAAACTCCCTGCACCGTCTGTTTTTGTAACATAGATTGGTTTTTCCCGAACCACAATGCTATCCGATTTCTTAGCGTCATACAACAATACAAATGCACCAGTATCATTTCGTCCGGTTGCTGCGTCTATCACTCTTCCCGAAAGTTTTAGCGAATCGAAATAGCTGCCTGTGCTAAAAATATAGCTGTAGTTTTTGAAAACATTATTCTCGTGTATATCGCCAATAGCATTGCCAAAACTGATGCGATAAGTGGTATTCTCTTGTAGTAAAGTGTCAGGGATTTTAATAATAACGCGCTTGTTGAGTGCCTCTACCGTTGGCTGAAAAGGCAATAAAGGCGAGACCTGAACTTCTGTAGAAGGATTATTAACTTGTACAAATTCATCGAATTTTAATTCCAACCTACTCACACGAGTATTTAGTTGGGAATCTTCAGGCGTTATGCTTACTAGCTTTGGTGGTATAACGTCTTTATCGCCACCGGTAGGGTGCGAGACATTTGCACATGCTGCAAACAGTGAAGAAAATAAAATTGAAGTTAGGTAGCCTAAAGCGTTACGCCTCATTTGCCCTCAAAAATAGAGTTTATGATTTACTCTTAAACACAAACTTGCATGATCGAATTAGTAATAGTCGTGTTGAACCCTAAAACCTGTATCCTACTCTGAAGTTAAATTGTACCAATGGCTGTCCTCTATAGTCATTGTATGGAGGATAAACATTGCCAGAATTGCTGTCATCATCAAATTTGATGCTGTAAGGAAAGCCTAACGCACCTTCCAACCCTATCGTGATCTTGGGTGTAGGTTGAATGTTTATAGCATTTGTGATCATCATCCCAAAAATATTGACTGATGAGTTTATATCTACAATACGGCTTGTTTGAGTGTTAGGATCATAAACAGATTGTGTAAACCATTGATTGCCTACACCTATAGCTGCAGACACACCAATTGCGTATCGCACTTTTCCCAAACCACCTGTAGGATAAATTTTTATACCGGGATACGTCCAAAACATTGTAGATTTTGCTTCGTTATAGTTCCCTGAAACATAAACACTGTTGCTTGCATTATCAAAAGAGTACATCACAGGCAGATAAAAACTGAAGATTGCATTCTTGCCTAACATTCGTTCGTAAGCAAGCCCCACACCTACAGGACTTGTGTTGGTAAGCCAAATGGGCGCAACAGAAATAATGTTCTTTCCATAGCTCTCATTGTCATTATCAGCATTTACTTTTTTGCGGAATGCTTCCATTCTGCCAAAGCGTTCTTCGGTACCATTTTCAAAACGCACACTTCGCACTTCATCTTTATCAATAACAAAGTCCGGACCTGTAAGATTATCCCATCTTTTGTAGGTAATAGAACGGATAGAAATCTCCTTCACTTTTGCTTTCTCAGAACTGCCGTTTTTCCTATAAATAATATCCTGTGCAGTAGCAGCTTGTGTAGCTCCAAGGCAGATAAGGGTTATTAGAATTTGCTTTATCATTTATGTTTTACTTTTTATTAATTAGAAACGATACCCGATCTTAAACTGAAATTGCAACAACGGAACTTCAATATCACTAGTATAATAAACCGGATGATAATCTCCAGGCACAGCATCATCTACTAAAAAACAAAGCCCTACGCCGGCATCTAATCCTAAATACAGATTAGCTGTTGGTTGAAGATTGAGGCTATTATGCAACATACCTCCAAAAACTGTTATGGGGTCATTTACATCATATACACGCGACGTACCCCTAGAATAATCATATTGAATGCTTGTGTATTTTTCATGACCAAAACCAGTAACAAAAGATAGTCCCACAGCATATCTTACAGGTCCTGTATTGCCGGTGGGGTAAAACTTCACACCCGGATTTAACCACAACATACTTCGCTCTACATTATTGGGCACCTGCACGTAATCAAAAGAGTAGCCTAGTGGCAACGTTATTCCAAACACATTTTTTTTCCCTAATAGACGTTCGTAACCCACGCCAATACCAACTACGCTTGTGTTGCTCATAAAAACAGGAGATACCGTGATAATATTTTTACCGTAGTTACTGTTCTCACTTATGTTTATAAACGACCTTTTTGATACTCTGTCCGTTATCCTTCCTTCTTCTTCCGTACCATTTTCATAACGTATTTTCTTTACGTGTCTTCTGGAAATGACCATGTTAGGCCCATCCTGATTATCCCATCTTTTATATGTGATTTTGGATGGTGTTACTTCCAAAAGTTTTACTTCTTCAGTAGATCCGTTTGTTTTATACAAGACATCTTGTGCAACTGCTTGATCGAAAATGACAACACTTAGAACAAAAGACAGTAATATTTTGAAGCTCATTGGAGACAGGTGTTTCTGGGATGGTTTTGTATAAAGACGAAAACCGTAGTGATAGTCTTGGTATCAATGGTAAATAAATTTCCCATGCTCACTTTCTATCACTACTTCTTTCTTCTCTGCGGCTTCTACAAAACCCGAAATCTGTGCATTGATATTGAAGGAGCGAGAAATTTCAACGATAGCTGAAGCTGTTTCTTTATCGGTATATATTTCTAAACGTTGTCCCATATTAAATACCTGATACATTTCCTTCCAATCTGTTCCTGCCGCTTCTTGTATCATTTTAAAAAGTGGTGGTGCCGCTAATAAATTATTTTTCACCACTCTTAGAGGCTGCGGCAAATAATGTAAGATTTTGCTTTGTCCGCCACCGCTGCAATGGATGATGCCATTTATTTTATCAAAATATTTTTGAAGGATTTGCAATACAACCGGGGCATAAGTACGTGTAGGCGAAAGGATCATTTTCCCAACATCTAATCCCGTTTCAGTTGCGTCTGTTACGCTATATTTTCCGTTATATACTACCTCATCAGGCAAATTAGGATCTACACTTTCCGGGTATTTTTTTGCGTACTCTTTTTTAAGCATTTCATGGCGCGCACTTGTGAGACCATTACTGCCCATACCACTGTTGTATTCTGTCTCGTATGTGGCTTGTCCGTAGCTAGCCAAAGAAACCACTACATCACCTGCGGAAATTTTTTCATTGGTGATAAGACGATCTCTACGCATTCTACAACTCATAGTACCATCTACAATCACCGTTCGTACCACATCTCCTACATCAGCAGTTTCGCCACCTAAGAATTTTATATCTATGCCATGCTGCTGCATCAGATCAAAATACTCTTGACTACCATTGATAAGTTGCGAAATAACTTCACCCGGTATTAGATGCTTGTTTCTACCAATAGTAGATGAATAGGTAAAAGGCCCAGTAGCACCTACACAAAGCAGATCATCTATATTCATCACAATAGCATCTATAGCAATACCTTTCCAAACGCTGATGTCGCCTGTCTCCTTCCAGTAGAGATATGCTAAAATAGACTTTGTACCTGCACCATCAGCATGCATCAAGTTACAAAAGGCTTCATCACCTCCCCAATAATCAGGATATACTTTACAAAATGCATTCGGATAAAGTCCCTTATCCAATTTTTTTATTGCATTGTGTACATCTTCTTTCTGTGCAGAAACACCTCTTAGATTATAGCGATTGTTATCAGTCATCTTTTTAGAACGGATAAAGATAATTTATGATGAAAATGATTTTAAAATTTTACTCCAACATAATTATGTGGTGTTATTGATCGCAATTCCTTCTTCACAGTAGCCGAAACTTTAAGTGTTTCAATAAATTTCATGATGTCGTCTTTGGTTATGCCTGCTTTACCACGTGTTAATTCTTTCAAGGCTTCATAAGGTTGTGGGTAATTTTCTCTTCTCAAAATTGTCTGTATAGCTTCTGCCACCACTGCCCAGTTATCTTCCAAATCTTCTTTCATCTTTGTTTGATTCAACAATAATTTGCCTAACCCTTTTTCTATAGAACGTAATGCCAAGAAAGAATGTGCCGCAGGAACACCAATATTTCTTAAGACTGTACTATCTGTAAGATCACGCTGCAAACGGCTTACAGGAAGTTTCGCTGAAAGATGTTCGTATATAGCATTAGCAATCCCAAGATTTCCTTCAGCATTCTCAAAATCAATAGGATTCACTTTGTGTGGCATAGCTGAAGAACCAACTTCACCTTTTTTTGTTTGTTGCTTAAAGTACTCCATTGAAATATACGTCCACACATCTCTACAGAAATCAATAAGTATTGTATTGATCCTTTTCAAACAATCGAATTGAGCAGCGAGGTTATCATAATGCTCTATCTGCGTAGTGTACTGCATACGCTCCAAACCCAGTTTATTATTCACAAAATCATTCGCAAATTTCACCCAGTCTTTCTTAGGGAACGCTACATAGTGCGCATTAAAATTCCCTGTGGCTCCTCCAAATTTTGCCGCGAATGGAATATGCGACAATTGTAAAATTTGTCCTTCTAACCGTTCAACAAATACCAATATTTCTTTTCCTAAAGTGGTAGGAGATGCCGGCTGACCATGAGTACGCGCCAACATAGGAATACCATTCCATTGCTTACAAAGCTTTTTTAGTTGTAATAATAAGTTTTGTAAAGCAGGTATATATTGTTCCTCCAAAGCTTCTTTCCAGGAAAGTGGAATGGCTGTGTTATTTACATCTTGCGAGGTCAATCCAAAATGTACCCATTCCAAAGCAGCATCTGCACCCAACGCTTTCAGCTTATCTTTCAGAAAATACTCAACCGCTTTTACATCATGATTGGTTGTTTTTTCAATTGTCTTGATCTGCTGTGCATCCGCTTCTGAGAAATCTTCATAAATAGCTCGAAGTTTTGCAGGTTTTATAGAAGCAGGTAATGAAAAAATTTTGTTTGAAGCAAGTAGTAAAAAATACTCTACTTCCACACGAACACGATATTTTATCAATCCAAACTCAGAAAAATATGGGGCTAATGGAGATAGTTGTGAGCGATAACGCCCATCAATAGGACTGATGGCTGTAAGCGATGATAATTCCATGCGTGCAAAGATAAGGTTTGGTTGTTGGTTAAATAGTTGATTGGTTAATAGGTTGATTCGTCATTACCTCACCCCATCCCTCTCCGCAAAGGGGATAGGGTGACTGCACGAGTAATCATGTTTTTTAGCGCTTGATCTTTAGAGCTTGTTATTTGGAATTTGCGATTTGGAATCTGAATTTTGTCCATTATGGAAAATTTTGAAGAACGTTGGAAGAGTGTAGAGACCATGCTGCACGAACGATTCGGGAAAACTCCTGATATGGAAGGAATTCTATTTCTGATTGGCATGAATGAATTAGGACAAGACCCGAAACGAAAAAAATGGAGTAAAGAACAAAAACAGGATTTGATGCACATTGCCGTATGTACACTATTGAGTCAGGACGGATACTTTGTGATGATCGGTAAAGATGAAGATGGCTGGCCTCATTTTGAGAACATACAGCCGGTGCCTGCTACTGACTTAAAAAGCCAAGAGCAGCTTTTGAAAGAATGTGCTGTAAAGTACTTTGGGATGTGAGATTTTATCCAAAGGAGCACTTTCTAATATTTTCATATATTATTATTGCCTAAACTTATTACCATCTGATTTTTAATTGGATGCCATTTGTTTTTTTCATTTTTTTTTTACATTTGTACCAGTTTTCATAGTGATAGGGTTTATAGGGGCCGGTCTGTTCTCAGGCTGGCTTTTTTATTTTTAGTCGGTGGAGTAAAATAAATGCATCATAAATACAACGAGGGTCGCGGCTTTGCCGCGACCCTCGTTGTATAACTCATTATAAAAATACTATTTCATAGTAGCTGCATCTTTTAAAAATTGTTGTAATCCTAAATCTGTCAAAGGATGTTTCAACAAACCTAAAATGGAAGAAAGTGGACATGTACAAACATCTGCTCCCGCTTCTGCACATTGTACAATATGTAATGGAGTACGGATAGACGCTGCAAGAACTTCAGTCATAAATCCTTGATTGTTGTAAATACTTACAATCTGTTCGATAAGTTGAACACCATCCCAATTACTATCATCTATACGACCGATAAACGGAGATACATAAGTAGCACCTGCTTTTGCAGCTAGTATAGCTTGACCGGCAGAAAAAACTAAAGTACAGTTTGTAGGAATATCATTTTCTGCAAACCATTTAATGGCTTTTATCCCATCCTTTATCATTGGCACTTTTACTACAATATTGTTATGTATCTCACGAAGTACTTTTCCTTCTTGCACAATTTCGTCATATGTAGTACCGAATACCTCTGCACTTACCGGACCATCCACCATTTCGCAAATGGTATGATAGTGTTTCATTATGGCATCTTTCCCTTTTATGCCTTCTTTTGCCATAAGAGAGGGATTGGTTGTAACCCCATCAAGAATTCCTAAGTCATTGGCTTCTTTTATCTGGTCAAGATTGGCGGTATCAATAAAAAATTTCATATTGTTTGTTTGTAAAATTTGCTGCGAAGATAATTGACAATAGGCGATGATGGCATATTTTTATTAGACTTTCCCATGACAATTATTTATACTTCTTATGAAAGCATTGAAACATTACTCCAAACAGTTTATAACAATAGGAATAGTAGGCATCATCATGGCTGCGAGTTGTAAAACGCATTTCCAAACCACAACTCACAATTTTGTTGCAAATAAAGAGGCAAGTGTTGAAAGAGGCAAAATGTTAGTAATGAGTTCCTGTGCAGGTTGTCATTACGATCCTGCTACTAAAAGCTTGACTGGTAAGCAATACATGGAAACACCTAAAATAGCAGGTAAAATGTTTGCAGCTAATCTTACCAAGAGCAAAATAAGTCCAATGGTTAATTACAGTGATGCGGAATTCGCTTATCTAGTTCGTACCGGTATCGCAAGAGACGGTCATTTTATTCCTTACATGCTAAGACCCAACATGAGCGACGATGACATTAGCGCCATGCTTGCTTTTCTTCGTTCAGACGATGCTGTGGTGAAGGCGAATGATCATGTTCCGGGGAAAACACATTTGAATTTGATCGGTAAAATGGGGAAACCTTTTCTTGGTAAACCACTTCCTTACCAACAAAATATTCCTTCACCAAATATGAATGACGAAGTAGTATACGGCAAATATCTAGTTGATAATATTGGTTGTTATCATTGCCATTCTGCCGGTAAAAACTTAGATGAATTACAACCTGAAAAGACAAAAGGTTATATGGCTGGTGGTAGAAAATTCAAAATGCCCGAAGGAACTGTAAAAGGAGATAATATTACAATGGATAAAGAAACAGGGATT
>CBFGYQ010000012.1:0-14694 GCA_965652995.1 uncultured bacterium | reverse complement strand
TTTTGAAGTTGGGTTTCCACCGATTCTATGCATTCCTTCGCTCCCTACAAACAAATCTAATTTTCCATCTTTATTATAATCATAAAGCATTGGGTAGGAAGTACTTCCTACATCAATTGTCCCTTTTATTACTAGACTGTCATTTTCGGGTAGAAGGTTTGGTAAAGTATTATTTCCTACGTTTTTATACCATTTAATACAGTATATATCTTCTGAATGCCCGTTAGTATTAGGTGTAAAAACAAGATCGTTATCACCATCATCATCAATATCTATATAATAAGCTGTAGGCCATTCATCCATCACAAGATCCTGACCTCCTGATTGCCAAATGGTGTCTTGAGATATCATTGTATCTCTTAGAGAGTTCAAATCATTTTTCCCATTTTGAAAATATTGAATATCGGAATAAGCAGCATTACTGTTGAAATAATCATAATCTCCATCACCATCTGTATCTGCGAGGCAAAGTGTATTCCCGGAATGCGTATTTTTTGATGGCTTTTGTGGGTCAATAGGTTGCTGGCAACTTATTCCTAAATGCTGTGTCCTTTCTATGGGTTGATAAACTTTCCCCCAACAAGCGTCTTTTAAATTGATACGAATATCTTGACATCCAAGTCCTTCTTCTACACTATAGTTTTTATAAAAATCTATATACGAACCGGCAATGGAATAGGAGAAAAAATCAAGATCGCCATCATTGTCCACATCTGCAATTGCAGGAATATCCGCATGTGCTACAAAAGCATTTACATCTCCATTAATGTTACTGGCTATCCATTCTATTTCATCAATAAAAATATTACTTCCTCCATCACTTGTTCCTTTAAAAATCAAAAAAAATGTATCACCAACGATATTTGCCGGAATAGGAAAGCTATATTGATACCATCCGTCAACAGGTTCCGTTTGCGGCTGATTAATGGTTCTGGCTCTGGCAACACTTCCTAGAAAAGAGGAACTAGATGTGAGATTGGCGACGGAGTCTATGTATACTGCAACACTATCATTTGCTGTAGAACCTCCATCACGATACATCCAAAAACTTACTTCTGCGTGACTACCAAGTAGCGGAGAGATTCGAAGTTGTTTCGAAACAAGTAATGCACTACTTCCTGTTGATAAATCTGCGCTATTAAAACGCAACATTGCTGCTTGTGAATAAGGTGTGACAGAAGGATTAACTCCTACAGTTTCTCTACTCCAACCAGTACCACCCACTTGCCATCCAAACGATGGCGGGAATATGGTTGACTCAAAACCTTCGATAGTACGTTGCAACGGACTATAATAGAGGTCTTTGAAAAAAGTGAATTTCAATTCGTTGTTGGAATAATTTCCTGTGTAAACACTAAACCCAGTAGCACCTCTATGAATCAGGTCTGGAATAGCATCACAGTTATGATCTACTAATTTTATGTAACCTTTGATCGGTGGAAAATTAGCTGCATACAGCGGACGATATCTGTAGTCAGGATTTCCGGGAGTGCCATAGTTTATGAAAGTCCTCACCCACTCACAGCCACTTTCAAATACCACTAAGTCATTTCTTCCATCATTGTTCAGATCTCCCATGGCTAATTGAGGATTATTAAATCCTCCACTAAAGCCTAATGTTTTTTCTTCGTTGCCCACAAATATTTTTGCAGCAGTATCCGGCACATACACTACTCCTTGATATTGTGCGTTACAGATTTTTTGATGGCACAGGCACAGGAAAGCAAGTGTTACTATCTTAAATATTAGAGTCCTGCTCAACATTTTCATTCTCAAAGACGATACAAAATGCCTATTCGTTGGACTCATATTTTTTCAATGGAGAGTTTGCCTCTTTTAAAAAATGATTATAAACCAACCCATCTGCAATACTTGGAAATAATTTATTCAACCAAACCGTAATTTTTCCTTGCAAAGTCATTACTACAGTTCGCTTTCTTTTTTCAATAGCTTCTATCATTATTCTTGCAGACTCTTCAGCACTCATCAATTTGCTTTCAGCTAAAGGCGTTTCTCCTTGCGAAGTTCCATCGGCTGCTCTGGCAACATTGCGAATATTAGACGCTGTAAATCCCGGGCAAAACCAAACTACGCTTGCGCCCGTATGTAGCAATTCTGTTCGCAACGACTCCATAAATCCTTGCAATGCAAATTTGGAAGCAGAATAACCAGTCCTACCGGGCAAACCTCTGTAACCAGCTATTGAAGAAATGCTAGCAACGACCCCTTTATGAGCAATGATAGATGGCAACGCATACTTCGTACAGTACACTGCACCCCAAAAATTAATATCCATCAATTCTTTTATCACATCTAGTTTTGCTTCATCAAACAATGCACGCATGCTGATACCTGCATTGTTGATCAAGACATCTATCCGTCCAAATTTTTCAATTGTTTTTTCAATGAATAGTTTACAGTCTTCTTCTTTGCTCACATCTGCACGATACAGAAAAATAGAATCATTCACCCTAAAAACAGTTTGCAATTTTTCCAGATTACGAGCGCATAAAGCAATTTTAGCATTGCGAGCCAAAGCCTCTATCGCCAGAGCTTTTCCAATACCGGAAGATGCTCCTGTTATTACTACAACTTTATCTTTAAGAAGGTACATAAAGAATAAAGGTAGCAGACATCTGCTACCTTTTTGAGAAAAATTAATAAACTCAGAATGCATTAAACAAACTATAATGATGTTATGTTTTCGACTTCACTCAACATAACGATTAGTAACTACAACGAATTTTTGAACGTAGTATAACCGCTATTATTTTCTTCAGAACCAATCGTTGATGTACATCCTCTATCGCTAGCCTCTTTACGAATGTTTTCAATTCTATTGTCAGGATTCGAATGGGTACTTAAAAATTCAGGTGGAGAAGCAGTTCCTTCATCTACGATTTTCTGGAAAAAATTAGCCGCACCATCAGCCATGTATTTTGTCGGACATAGATAAACTACAGAATACTTATCAGCTTCTGTCTCATGCTTTCTGCTGAATTGGTTGGTAAGCAATCCTCCAACTATTTGGGTTATAGCACCATCATCACCGCCACCAGCTGCACCAAGTAATACTTGAATGCCATACGATTGGGTTAATAGTTCTGTAGAATGTCGTTTATCAGCATGCGCCATCTCATGACCCAATACTCCTGCAAGTGATGATTTATCATCCAAATATTTTATCAAACCTGTATAGACATAAACATAACCACCTGGAGTACAAAATGCATTTTGCACAGCGTCATCTTTAATGATATGCATTTCCCAAACAAAATCATCTTTGTGTGTTAACTGCCCACTGTTCAATATATCATTTCTAATTTCATCAAGATATGCATACGCGGTAGGATTGGAAGAACGTGCAATAACCGGAAACTCAGAAGGTTTAGAAGCGATCTCATCACGAACTTGCATACCAAGTTCTTTATCATCTTCAATGGTAAAAAGGTTGAACCCCTCATCATTCTTATTACAGCTATTAAAAGCCACACTACTTACAATGGTAAGTACTAGTAAAAACTTTTTCATACTTATTGGATTTGAAACAAAGATATGGAATGCCTCATAACCCAAGATCTACAACCTACGACCCATAAATAAGATTACCTTTGCCACCATAATGAGAATATACTTTTGAATATGAACTTTAATCCCTGGCATTCTGTTCCCTATGGCAATGACGCTCCCGACACAGTAAATGCAATTATCGAAATACCTAGAAACAGCCGTGCAAAATATGAATTGGATAAAGATTCTGGTTTATTGAAATTGGATCGTGTGCTTTATTCATCTACTTACTATCCAGCCAATTACGGTTTTATCCCTAAAACTTATTGCGATGATAATGATCCGCTTGACATTCTCGTTTTGTCGCAAATAGATATGCAACCGCTATGTCTGGTAGAGGCAAAAGTGATAGGGGTGATGCGCATGCTGGATCAAGGAGAAGCAGATGATAAAATAATTGCTGTATGTGCCAACGACATGAGTATAAAACACATTAACGACATAGACGAACTAGCACCACACTTCATAAAAGAGCTACGTCATTTTTTTGAAGAGTATAAAAGACTGGAAGAGAAAGAGGTGAAGATCGAAGAATTTCAAGGAGCGCGATTGGCGAAGAAAATAATAGGTCACGCTATAAAGGATTACGAAGTAAAATTTAAAAAATGAAAAATATGAGCATCAACGACATTCTGATTTTAATAGCAGTAGGTATGTGCGCCGGACTGCTCAGCAGCATGGTGGGCATTGGTGGCGGTATTGTCATTGTTCCTGCATTAGTCATTCTTTTTGGACTATCACAAAAAATGGCACAAGGTACATCCCTGGCCATGTTGCTACCTCCAATAGGCATTTTAGGTGTTATGATCTATCACAAAGCAGGCAATATCCGTTGGGATTACGCACTTATACTCATACTTTCTTTTGTGCTTGGCTCGTACTTCGGTGCGAAGTGGGTACAAAACATGAATACCATTACCGTGAAAAGGATCTTCGCCATTTTCATGATCGTGATCGCAGTGAAATATTTGTTTTTTGATAAACCGAAGGTGTCTGCACCCAAAGCAACTGTGGAAGAAACGAAGTAAAATCATTATTTTCACATTGAAAATTTTCACAATGAAAGCAGCATTTACCATTATATTTCTTACTGTCCTTTTGGGAACAAATTCTCTCAAGGCACAAAATTTTGCATGGGCAAAGCAAATGGGGGGAACCACAATTGATGAAGGCATTTCAATAGCAGTAGATGGTCTTGGAAATGTTTATACTACAGGCTACTTTACTGGCACAGCAGATTTTGATCCGGGGATAGCTACTTATAATCTTACGACAGTTGGAAATACGGATATATTTATTCAAAAATTAGACGCTAATGGAAACTTTCTCTGGGCAAAACAAATTGGCGGTTTTGCCAATGATAATAGTACTGCAATAGCAGTTGATGCATTAGGGAATGTCTATATAACGGGCTCCTTTTCAAACACCGCAGATTTTGATCCCGGAGTTGCGGTTTTCAACCTTACTCCTGTAGGCGGCAGCGATATTTTTGTTCAGAAATTGGACGCTAATGGTAATTTCCTTTGGGTAGTACAAATGGGTGGCACGTCAAATGAACGCGGTAACTCGATAATAGTAGATGTTTTTGGAAATGTATATACGACAGGATTTTTTTATGGCACTTCAGATTTCGATCCGGGAACGTCAACTTACAACCTAACTGCTGCGCCAGGAGGTTTCCCTGACATTTTTGTTCAAAAGATGGATATGAGTGGCAATTTCGTATGGGCGAAACAAATGGGTGGAACAGCAATTGATCAAGCTTTATCAATTGCGACAGATCATTTCGGAAATGTTTATACTACAGGATATTTTCGAGGAACAGCAGATTTTGACCCGGGAACCGCTACCTACAACCTTACTTCTTTAGGTAATGAAGATATTTTCATTCAGAAAATGGATTCGTCAGGAAATTTCATTTGGGCTAAGCAAATAGGTGGAAGTGGACAAGACAATAGCAACTCTTTGGTAACAGATGCTTTGGGGAATATCTACACAACCGGCTTTTTCTCAGGCACTGTAGATTTCGATCCTGGCACTGCAACTTATAACCTTACTTCAGTAGGAAGCTCAGACATTTTTGTTCAAAAAATGGATGCTGCTGGAAATTTCGTTTGGGCAAAACAAATGGGTGGGACAGGACTTGAAATAAGTAATTCAATCGCAACAGATGGTTTAGGTTATATCTATATTACAGGGTACTTTAATGGTACAGCGGATTTTGACCCAGGCGCATCCGTTTTCAATCTCACTTCTGCAGGACTTAGTGATGTTTTTGTTCAGAAAATGGATACAGCGGGTAATTTTATTTGGGCAAAGCAAATCGGAGGACTTAATCATGAGTATGGAAACTCAATAGCGGCAGATACTTTTTCAAATGTTTATATCACTGGTTCATTTTTGGGTACAGTAGATTTCGATCCTAATGCTTCTACTTTCAGTCTGACTTCCGAAGGCAACAGAGATATTTTCGTAGCAAAGCTCTCCCCTGAACCACTTAGCCTAAAACTCCTAAGCTTCGATGCCCTTCGAACAAACAGCACCACTCATCTTACTTGGAAAACAGCAAGCGAAAGCAACCTCAATACTTACGAAGTTGAAAGAAGTTTTGATGCAAAAGAGTTTACTACCATCACAAATGTAAAACCCTACAATGGCTTAGCACAAACTTATACTTACGATGATAAAATTGAGTTTACAGGCAACATCTATTACCGTATCAAAGCCATAGAAAATGATGGAAAATTCACCTACAGCAATGTGATAACTATTACAAATAATACAAACCGCGATATAGAGATCTACCCCAACCCGACAAAAAACACCGTAACTGTCAGTGTAAAAGACAACAGCTTATTGAATACACCAGCAGTCATTCTCAACAGCAAAGGAAGTGTTGTATTCAAGCAAACCATAGAATCCAATTCTCAATCCATCAACACCGCCACTCTTTCTCAGGGCATTTACTTCATCCGTTTTGCCAATGGCGAAGTGCAGAAACTGATCAAGGAATAAATAGAAGACAGTTCACATTACATCTCAAGGAACTAAAGCCTGGTACTACAGTAGTGCTTCAAGCTTAATAGATAGACCGTCGTAATCACCCCGTGATTGATTACGACTGGTTTTTTGCCTACTTTTTTGCCATCAAAAAAGTAGGATAAACCTGTCATTATGTCTTCCCTCCTCCTTTCGGAATAATCCTTGATAAAAGCAGAAAAAACAAAACACAACCATGCAGGAAAAAGGAACTATATCCATACATACCGAGAACATATTCCCCATCATCAAAAAATTTCTCTATTCAGATCATGAGATTTTTTTGAGAGAATTGGTTTCCAACGCGGTAGATGCGACGCAAAAACTGAAAAGACTTGCAGCACTCGGACAATACAATGGAGAAGTTGGAGATACGACTGTAGAAATTTCATTCGACGAAAAAGAAAAAACCATCACGGTATCTGACAAGGGTATCGGGATGACTGCCGAAGAGATCAAAAAATACATTAACCAAATCGCATTCTCTGGTGCTACTGAGTTCATGGAAAAATTCAAGGAAGCGAAGGATGCCAATGAGATCATCGGTCGTTTTGGTCTCGGATTTTATTCCGCATTCATGGTGGCAGATAAAGTGGAGATTCAAACACTTTCTTATCAGGAAGGTGCAGAACCTGCACGCTGGATTTGTGATGGTAGTACAGAATTCGAAATAACAGACAGTAAAAAAACAAATCGTGGTACTGATATTATCCTCCACATTAATGAAGAGAACAAAGAATTTTTGGATAAATACAGACTACAACAAATCCTTGATAAGTATTGCAAATTCTTACCCGTTCCTATAAAATTCGGCACTAAGACCGAAAGAGAACCTGATGGAGAGGACAAGGATGGTAAGACACAATACAAAGAAGTGGAAATTGACAATATCATCAACGACACTACTCCACTCTGGACAAAATCACCTTCCGATCTTAAAGACGAAGATTACTTAGCATTCTACAAACAACTTTATCCATTCTCTGAAGATCCGCTGTTTTGGATTCATCTAAATGTTGATTATCCTTTCAACCTTACGGGAATTCTCTATTTCCCCAAGATCAAAAACGAAATGGAGATGCAGCGCAACAAAATTCAATTGTACAGTCGCCAGGTATTTATTACTGACGAGGTGAAGGATATTGTGCCGGAGTTCTTGATGTTGTTACATGGCGTAATTGATTCACCGGATATTCCTCTAAATGTTTCGCGCAGCTTTTTGCAGGCAGATAGCAATGTGAAAAAGATCAACAATTACATCACCAAAAAAGTAGCTGACAAATTGAATGATCTTTTCAAAAACGACAGGAAAGCCTTTGAAGAAAAATGGAAAGACATCGGCTTATTTGTAAAATATGGAATGATCAGTGAAGAGAAATTTTATGAAAAAGCAAAAGACTACGCGCTCTTCATCAACACCAAAAACGAAAATGCCACTTATGAAGAATATCGCGAAAAGATAAAAGCACAGCAGACCGACAAGAATGATAATGTGGTTTTTCTTTACAGCAATGATATTGCTAAACAAGACAGCTTCATCCAATCTGCGAACAAGAAAGGTTACGATGTGTTGGTAATGGATGGACCGCTTGATAGTCATTTTGTAGGACAAATCGAACAGAAGAATGAGAAGACTATTTTCAAACGTGTAGATGCAGATGTTGTAAATAAGATCATCGAAAAAGACGACAGTTATGAAAATGTATTGAATGACGGTACAGAATTCGAAATAACAGACAGTAAAAAAACAAATCGTGGTACTGATATTATCCTCCACATTAATGAAGAGAACAAAGAATTTTTGGATAAATACAGACTACAACAAATCCTTGATAAGTATTGCAAATTCTTACCCGTTCCTATAAAATTCGGCACTAAGACCGAAAGAGAACCTGATGGAGAGGACAAGGATGGTAAGACACAATACAAAGAAGTGGAAATTGACAATATCATCAACGACACTACTCCACTCTGGACAAAATCACCTTCCGATCTTAAAGACGAAGATTACTTAGCATTCTACAAACAACTTTATCCATTCTCTGAAGATCCGCTGTTTTGGATTCATCTAAATGTTGATTATCCTTTCAACCTTACGGGAATTCTCTATTTCCCCAAGATCAAAAACGAAATGGAGATGCAGCGCAACAAAATTCAATTGTACAGTCGCCAGGTATTTATTACTGACGAGGTGAAGGATATTGTGCCGGAGTTCTTGATGTTGTTACATGGCGTAATTGATTCACCGGATATTCCTCTAAATGTTTCGCGCAGCTTTTTGCAGGCAGATAGCAATGTGAAAAAGATCAACAATTACATCACCAAAAAAGTAGCTGACAAATTGAATGATCTTTTCAAAAACGACAGGAAAGCCTTTGAAGAAAAATGGAAAGACATCGGCTTATTTGTAAAATATGGAATGATCAGTGAAGAGAAATTTTATGAAAAAGCAAAAGACTACGCGCTCTTCATCAACACCAAAAACGAAAATGCCACTTATGAAGAATATCGCGAAAAGATAAAAGCACAGCAGACCGACAAGAATGATAATGTGGTTTTTCTTTACAGCAATGATATTGCTAAACAAGACAGCTTCATCCAATCTGCGAACAAGAAAGGTTACGATGTGTTGGTAATGGATGGACCGCTTGATAGTCATTTTGTAGGACAAATCGAACAGAAGAATGAGAAGACTATTTTCAAACGTGTAGATGCAGATGTTGTAAATAAGATCATCGAAAAAGACGACAGTTATGAAAATGTATTGAATGACGAACAGAAAGAAAAAGTGAAAGAATTGTTTGCAAAAGCTATTAATAATCAACACATGCTAGTAGAAGTGGAGTCGCACACACCGGAAGAACTTCCAGTAACCATCACTATGGATGAGTACATGCGTCGTATGAAAGACATGGCGAAGATGGGAGGTAACGGCGGTATGAACTTTTACGGGATGATGCCTGATAATTATAAAGTGGCCATTAACGGAAATCATAAATTGATCTCACGAATTTTAGAAACAAATGATGAAGCACAACAATTACAACTTGCAAAACAAGCCTTCGACCTTGCATTGCTTTCTCAGGGAATGCTTACCGGAAGCGAGCTTACAGCATTTGTAGAAAGAAGCGTGAGTATGATATAGTCAACATAATTTGAAGCCCTTTGAAGAAGCCCGAAGGGCTTCAATAATAGTAACCGAGTGCGAAGCTCTCGGTGCAAAAGATCAAAACATCCCAACCACATTAGGTTCGGGATGTTTTTATTTTTAAAAACTATCTTTAAGGATAAATTATCTCTCATGAAAAACGTCCTCAAGTTATTCGTTGTTGCTTTAGTTTTATTAGTCACGTCTTGCGGAGAAGTGATTGTAAATGGTGAGGGTAATATTGTAACACAAGAAAAACAAGTAAGTGATTTTTCAGCAGTTAAAATTTCCGCACCAATAAATGCAGAAATTATCATCCAACCAGGAGTACCAACTGTGAGTTTATCCGGCTACGAAAACCTTCTGAAACATTTGATAGTAAAAACCAATGGTAGCACTCTCGAAATAAGTACTGATGTAGAAAACATATCTTGGAATACAGATAAGGATGTCGTAGCAACCATCACTGTACCTTCACTGAATAACATAGACCTAAATGGTGCCGTAGATGCAAAAGTGACTGGGATGATAAAGAGTGGTGAATTATCATGTGATCTAAGTGGGGCTACATCACTTTTGGTAGATGGTGTGGAAGTAATTGATTTGAATATTGATATCTCTGGTGCTGGGGAGTTAAAAATCAAAACAGGACAAGCACATAATGTACAATACGACATATCAGGAAATGGAAATGTAGAAGCCTATGGATTACAGTCTAGCAATGTGCGTGCAGACCTTTCTGGTGCATCTGAACTTCAAATAACCGCATTGAAAACTTTGAATGCAGAGATAAGTGGTGCAGGAAATATCTCTTACAAAGGAAACCCTACAATACAAACGGACATAAGTGGCGCAGGCGAAGTTAATGCTGCCAATTAATGCGGTCAATTTAGTATTGACCTGTGTTCAACATCACGAGTGTACACGCTTCTAATGTATTGATTCCTATCATCGCTACTTTTCGTTCTAGTTCTTCATTTTCAGTTCCTGGATTGAAGATGACACGTTTTGGTTTAAGTTTTAAAATATAATCGTAGTAAGGTTTTTGATTTTTAGGATTGAGATATAATGTTACTGTATGTATATCCTCAACATCAATCATCTCAGTACCGATCTCTGTTTCGTTGATCTTCCCTTTTCTTTTACCAATAGCCACCACCTCGTGTCCATGAGATTGCAATGACCTCACAGCCATGTTGCTGTATCTTCTTGTATTTTCAGAAGCACCTAGCACTAATGTTTTTTTATTATTCATATTATTTTTTCTAAAAAATCTTCTTTCAAAATTACACCAAAGTTGTGCCGTCAACATTCGTAACTTTAAGAAAAAGATACAGATGCAAGCAGCATACATCATAACAGGTTATCGTACAGCAGTCACAAAAGCGAAGCGTGGAGGTTTTCGTTTTTATCGCCCTGATGATTTGGCAGTGGATGTAATTAAAGGTTTGATGCAGAGTGTACCTGCTCTTGACCCAAAATTGGTTGATGATGTAATAGTAGGCAATGCTGTACCTGAAGCAGAACAAGGATTGCAAGTGGGTAGAATAGTTGCTAATAGAGCTATTGGAGAATGGGTTCCGGGAATGACGGTGAATAGATATTGTGCATCAGGTCTTGAAACTATTTCTATCGCTACTACAAAAATTCAAAGCGGCATGGCAGATTGTATCATCGCCGGTGGCACAGAAAGTATGAGCTTAGTGCCAACAGCCGGTTGGCGAACAATGCCCAATTATGAAATTGCAAAAGAATATCCTGATTACTATTTAAGCATGGGACTTACCGCAGAGCAAGTCGCGAAAGACTATAAAGTATCACGAGAAGAACAGGATGAATTTGCTTTTCACTCGCATCAAAAAGCTATTAATGCTATTGACAACGGACATTTTAAAGGGGGAATATTACCTCTTACCATTACTGAAACATTTCTGAAAAACAACAAAAAACAACAGCAGCAAACTACAATAGATACAGATGATGGCCCACGAAGAGATACAAACAAAGATGTTTTGGCTCAACTAAAACCTGCATTTGCGCAAGGCGGTTCTGTTACTGCAGGCAATTCTTCACAGACATCAGACGGTGCTGCTTTTGTTATTGTTATGAGTGAGAAGCTTATGAAACAATTGAACCTACAACCTTGGGGAAGATTGGTTGCGTGTGCCGTTGCAGGTGTTGACCCACGCATCATGGGAATGGGGCCTGTAGTGGCCATTCCTAAAGCATTAAAACAGGCAGGTATGCAGCTTAATGATATTGATCTTACTGAATTGAATGAAGCTTTTGCTGCGCAGTCGGTAGCGGTTATAAAAGAATTAGGGCTTAATGCCGACACCGTGAATATTAATGGCGGAGCTATTGCATTAGGACATCCACTTGGTTGTAGTGGAGCAAAACTTACCATCCAGTTGCTACACGACATGAAACGACTGAACAAAAAATATGGAATGGTAAGTGCTTGTGTAGGCGGTGGGCAAGGTATCGCGGGTATAATTGAGCGATTGTAATTATCTGGTTGAAACGCTAGGGGAAAATAAATTCTCTCACAGAACCCTCGTTGATCGCTATATTTTCTTCTATTTCAATTGCTGTACCATTCACGTTAGTACTCTGCACAGCTTTTACTTTATGTCCTCCTCTCCTTGTTGTAAACTTATACTCGCTGTTGCCTTGCACATCTTTTAGATAATCGTCATTGAAGTATATCTTATAAATATCGCTTGATTGGTTTTTATAAATGATAGTCCCGCATGCATTGCAAAGCATAAAATTCCCTTTCTCTTTATCACAAGAGACAATACTCGAAGAAAGAAGCAAAGCAAGGATCAAAAATTTTTTCATAGCTATTGAAATTATATTATTGCAAAGCTAAGTTACCAATAACAAGAACCCTCTATGCTCGAAGAGTTTTGTACTTTCTCTTTCTGCGAAGGACGAACCCAATGCTCATTAATAATGTCTTTGAAATCATCTTTATAGTCGCCTTGCTCCCAACGATTGCCCGTTACGCCAAACAATAACTGTGTAGCTCCTCCTAAATGAATGGCTTGTTTGTTCAATTCTCTTTTTACAAATGCTGCTAAAGGAAACCCATACGCTCCACATCCAATGATTGCAATATCAAAATCCATTTTCCTGATATCATCTTGCATCTTGTTCAATGCATCAAACCAAGTGTTGAATTCTTTAGGAATATTACCCGCTATAGATTGAACCGATTTGTAAACCAGCAAATCAAACTCTGGAAGCATATCAGGATTGTTAAACAATAACTCCCTTTTATTTTCGTACTGGCTTTTTATAGTTTCTGAAAAAGGATGAACAACCAATACTTTTTTTCCTTTTAGCGCACTACTCCACGGCGTACTCGATACCCAAGGCTCTATGAATCTCAGTCTTGTTAGTTGTGTATTGGGCGCGTCTTTCTCAATAATGTAATCTTCCAAAATCCAATTCCATATACCCAGCATATCAACCTCTTTACCTGCCTGCTGCATCAAGTGGACAAAATCAGGTATCAGATTTTTATCTCTTGGAAAAAAACCGGCATTGTTGCAAAGCATATCAAATTTTTCATCAGGAATAGATATTCCTAATTTTTTATTGAGATAATAACTTGCTACGATATTGTTTTCACAACCTCCATAACGCCCTACCATATAAGGTTTCCCACTCAAGATCCCAACTCTTATATGCAATGACGCCTCATCCGCATTCATCACTTTTCTTTTCCCAATGGAATTGGTCAGCGGCATTTCTTTTTTCAGCTTTCTTGCCACGAATAGCTTGTAAAGAGTTGTTGCTACGCTCTGTATGAATACTTTATTCATAACATTGAAAATTCTTCTCTTCTAAGTTCGATGCAAAAATGATGAATAACTACTTCTTCAAAGCGTCTCTCAATGCTTCAAAATTGATTTGCACACCAGGATTTTCTGTTTCTTGCGAATGAATCACTTTCCCATTTTCGTCAACCACTACTACCGCTCTTTTTGCAACACCATTATAACCATTTGAAAAATTATCCATAGAAAGGTCATAGGCATTTATCACTTCTTTGTTGAAATCTGAAAGCAGATCAAAATTCAAATTTTGTTGTTTTTTGAATTCTCCTAAAGAAAATGGAAGATCAACTGAAACACCCACAACAGAGGCACCTATATCATTGTATAATTGTGCATTATCTCTGTTCGTACATAATTGCTCGGTGCAAACACCGGTAAATGCAGCAGGGAAGAAATTAATAACGAGCTTC
Source organism: uncultured bacterium (assembly GCA_965652995.1). Lineage (GTDB taxonomy): Bacteria > Bacteroidota > Bacteroidia > Chitinophagales > Chitinophagaceae > JAFIGV01. Next base: position 679 of record CBFGYQ010000012.1, on the reverse strand, counting down.
TTTCCTGAAAAATCTTTCAACGAAACTTGCTTCTTATCAGTGTTGTACAAAGTAAAATCGGGTGCAGTAGCTCCAACTTGTATAGCCATAGTATTGTTATTTTAGATAGCGAAACTAAGAAACATTAATGCATAAAGTTTCTTTTATAGAATTATTTGAAGGATATATAACAATACACACATTGCATCGCGTGTATCTTTGCATGCTTTATGAAATTATTATACAATTATCTCAAAAACTACAAAGGACTCATCGCAGTTTCTTTGTTGTTGGCTGCTATCAACCAGATATTCTCTTTATTCGACCCTATGCTTGCCGGTAAAATATTGGACAAGTTTGTAAATCGTCCACATGAAGGAGGAAGAACACAACACGAATTTCTATCGCAAGTACTTCTATACCTAGGTGCTATGATAGGCGTAGCAATGGTTTCTCGAATAGCAAAGGCATTTCAGGATTATGTGGTAAACGTGGTGATTCAAAAATCAGGTGCTAATATTTACACTGACGGACTTAGACATGCGCTACGATTACCTTACCAAGACTTTGAAGATCAACGAAGTGGCGAAACATTAGCTGTATTACAAAAAGTGCGAACCGATTCTGAAAAGCTCATCAACTCAGGCGTTAATATTCTCTTTGCTACACTTGTAGGGGTTGTGTTCGTCATGATCTAAGC
>CBFGYQ010000011.1:0-15029 GCA_965652995.1 uncultured bacterium | reverse complement strand
AATTGGTAGGGTACCATTTAGGGTTTTTTGAGAAGTTCAAAAGAAAAGTATCTCCTACATTCACGTCTAGATAAGCCCATGCCTTTCCTTTGTTTCTAGTAATACTTTTTATCCACTTTATGTCAGTTGAATTAAAGTCTCTTTCTTCAGTCATAAATACCTTTCAGGTAGTGTGTTTTGGTGAAGTTTATGCTATCTAATATATTCATTTCTCAATATTAACGTGACATTGCTTTAAACACTAGCAACAAATTCTTATAGATTAAATAAGCATTTTTGATTTTCCAGTTGAATCAGCATAAAAACTTTCTGAAATACTGGTTGTTAACATAACAAATAAAAGAATTACTTCGTAATGCTTACTTAAATATTTCAGCACATCAATTGTACCAATATCCCTTGAAAAGCAAACAGCGACAATACCCTTTGAAATATCCCATGGATGCTGCGTATTGGAAATCATGCAATGCCTTTTCATTAAGCTCATATACGATGTAGTATAGTTCGCCTCGTCTTATTCTTGTAGATAGATATTCGTTTGCATAATCTTGTTCAATAGCAATGTCATAATTCACAATAGCTACATTGTATGCGCCCAATAATTCATAAGCGTAACCGAGATTGCTATAAGCCAAGGGACATTCATCTTGTGAGTATTGTTTGATTGCTTTTTCTAAGTACTCAACGGTTTCATTAATACGTCCGATGTCTAAAAGACACGAAGCGTAGTTTGCCCATATGTCAATATCTGGGTCTAATTCTAATGCTCTTTCAAAATAAGGTAGTGCTTGTTCATAAGAATTAAGTATGTTTAAAGTAATCCCGATATTAACGAGGACTTCTACATCATTTGGATGTATTTCTAAGCATTGTTTATAGCGTTTAAGAGCTTCAGCAAAATTGTTCTTGAAGAAAAGGTAATGACCTTGCCTGAGCAGGGTTTGGATATTTTCCATTGAAAATGCATTATTGGGATTTCTTTAAATTACTCAAAGCATTCTTACCTCATCCCGCTACGATCAATATGTTTATACTGTAATCGCTATTAGTATGTGAAAGGAGACTTAAATCAGTTCCGCAAATTGGATAATTTAAAGATTCAAAATGTTTTGACTATTGGCACATACAAACCTAGCAGAGAAAAAAAAAGATATTTTTTTGATCTTTATAAAATTAGCATTTCAATAATTCTGACTAATTCTAATATCAACGTAAAAAATAAAAGTTGTAGTCGAATTTTTAATGAGTTTGTACCTTAAGCAAATGTTCAACTGCGAACTTTGCAATATGTTCTAAGTCTGTATTGGAAAGTAATTAGACATATCAAAATATTAATCCCGATCATTACAAACAATCGGGATTAATAAATCTACTAATAATATTTCTCTACTTACTCTTTTCCACTTTTTCATTCCGCATCACCACCACACCATCAAACACGTCTATCAACACAGGTTTGTTCTTATCAATTTCTCCGCCAATGATTTTTTTACTCAGCATATTAATGACATCTTTTTGTATTACACGTTTTAATGGACGGGCACCGTATTGTGGGTCGAAGCCGTGTTGTGTGAGATAGTCCAGTGCATAGTCGGTGAATTGTAAATCAATACCTTGTTGTGATAATTGTTTTTGCAAATTTTGAAGTTGAATTCTGATGATGCCTTTTATTTCTTTTCTCAACAACGGATGGAACATGATGACATCATCTACTCGGTTCAAAAATTCAGGTCGTAATGTTTGACGCAACAAATCCATCACTTGTTCTTTGGTGTTTTCTACAACCTCATCAATATCTTTTCCTTCTAGGTCAGCAAAATTTTCTTGTATCAAATGACTGCCCATGTTAGATGTCATAATGATGATGGTATTTTTGAAATTCACCACACGTCCTTTATTATCTGTCAGTCTTCCATCATCCAAAACCTGCAACAAAACATTGAATGTATCAGGATGTGCTTTTTCAATTTCATCTAACAACACTACAGAGTAAGGCTTTCTGCGAACAGCTTCTGTCAACTGTCCACCTTCTTCATAGCCAATATATCCCGGAGGCGCACCTACCAAGCGACTGACGCTGTGCTTTTCTTGATACTCACTCATATCTATTCGGGTCATCATGCCTTCATCATCAAACAACACTTCTGCAAGTGCTTTTGCTAATTCGGTTTTGCCAACACCGGTTGTTCCCAAGAAAATAAAAGAGCCAATCGGTTTGCGAGGATCTTGTAACCCTGCTCGTCCACGGCGGATAGCATCTGCAACAGCTGTGATTGCCTCATCTTGTCCCACAACTCTTTTATGCAATTCATCTTCCAGATTTAGTAATTTCTCTCTATCACTTTGTAACATTTTTTGAACGGGAATGCCAGTCGCTTTGGCTACATTTTCTGCAATATCTTCTGCATCCACTTCTTCCTTCAACAAACGTTTGCGTTGGTTATCCATTTCACTTAGCTGTGCACTCAACTCATTTACTTTCCCTTCTTCTTCTTTTATTTTTCCATAACGCAACTCTGCCACTTTTCCGTAATCGCCTTCCCGCTCTGCTTTTTCAGCTTCTTGTTTATAACTTTCAACAGAAGTTTTCGCATGATTGATCTTATCTACAATCTCTTTTTCTTCCAACCATTTTGCTTTTATAGTATCACGCTCTACATTCAATAAGGAAATATCCTGATTGAGTTGCTTTAATTTTTCTTCATCGTTTTCACGTTTGATGGCTTCTTTTTCAATTTCTAACTGACGAATTCTTCTTTCCAATTCATCCAACTCTTCCGGCATAGAGTTCATTTCCAATTTCAATTTTGCTGCACTTTCATCTATCAAGTCAATGGCTTTGTCTGGTAGAAATCTATCTGTTATATAGCGATGCGAAAGCTCTACAGCAGCTATGATCGCCTCATCTTTTATACGAACCTGATGGTGTGTTTCATAACGGTCTTTCAAACCTCGAAGAATGGAAATGGCATCTTCCACAGAAGGCTCATCTACCATCACTTTTTGGAAACGACGTTCCAGTGCTTTGTCTTTCTCAAAATATTTTTGATACTCGTTTAGTGTTGTTGCACCAATTGCACGGAGTTCACCACGAGCGAGAGCTGGTTTTAAAATATTGGCAGCATCCATAGCGCCTTCGCCACCACCGGCACCCACGAGCGTATGAATTTCGTCAATGAAAAGAACGATCTCGCCATTACTTTCAGAAACTTCTTTTATCACACCTTTCAAACGCTCTTCAAACTCACCTTTATACTTTGCGCCTGCTATCAACAAACCCATATCAAGCGCATAAATGATTTTGCTTTTTAGATTATCAGGAACATCACCATTGATAATGCGATGCGCTAAACCTTCGATGATGGCGGTCTTACCCACACCGGGTTCGCCTACAAGAATAGGATTGTTTTTAGAACGACGAGAAAGTATATGCAACGTGCGACGGATCTCTTCATCACGCCCGATAACAGGATCGAGTTTGTTGTTTTGCGCCATCTCGTTTAAGTTCTTGGCGTAACGTTGCAGCGCATGATATTGTTGGTCGGTTGTTTGAGAATTAATAGTGTTCCCTTTTCGTAATTCTTTAATAGCTGCTACCAAACCTTTTTCCGTGAGACCGGCGTCTTTCAGCATCTTAGATGTTTCATCATTCACTTGTGTAATGCCAATGAGCAAGTGTTCCGGTGTTACAAATTCATCTCCAAATTCCTTCAAAGAAGAACCGGCACGAAGCAAAACATTATTCAAATCGCGGCTGATATTTTGTGCCGGATTATCATTTTGTTGTTTAGGAAGTTTATTGATTTGCGCCTCTATTTTCTTTTCGATGAAAGAAATATTGACGTTATTTTTTTTCAGTAAATATTGAATAGGTCCGTCCTTATCATCCAACAACGCTTTGAGCATGTGAACGGTTTCTATCTGTGGATTTTGATTATTGAACGCAGTTTGCTGTGCATGTTGCAATAGCTCTTGCGCTTTTATGGTGAAGTTGTTCAAGTTCATTATTTAGAATTTACTTTTTTGATTTTTGTAAAAAGATTGTTCCAAATGATGAACCAAATTAGAATAACTGATATTATGACTTAAAAAGCTGCAACGCACTGACAATAAGGTCTTTGAGAAAATTTTATTCGGAAATAATTGCAGTAATGTTTAGTGCTAACCCAATACTATAGAGATTTTTTCCGTCTATGTCTTAATGAACATAAAAATTACAATATTGGGATTGTTTTTAGTATCGGCTTGTTGCTACAAAGACGATTGCCCTGTTGGAGAAAATCAATCCATTCCCTTTCGATTTGAAAATTTTGCTGATGAAGATATTGATAGCGTTAAGTACTTTTTGTTAGAACTAACAGATGGAAGCATAGTTGATAGTGGATATAATTATCATGAAGACTATTTGCATCCTCGTATTTTTTTAGGTAGAAAAAATGATTTGAATAATCGCCTTGTTGTCATAAAAACAGCCATTAGTTCTGACACTATTCGCAATATTAAATACGATATCAAGATTGAGAAAAAGCCCTGCGGACAGTGTTTATTTCAGAAGAATACCGAGCAGGTTGTCAGCAATTTCAGAGTTGAATATAAAGGTATTGAGTATAAACGTGGTGATACGCTAGTAATAACGCCTTAACAACACGAGTCTCAGTTCAAAATACAATTAATCTTAAATTTACAAGATGGAACTAAGAGAGCCCGCAAAGGCTTATGGTAAACAACATTTTTCAATAGAGGAATACCTTGAAATTGAAAATGCGGCTACTGAGAAACATGAATATTACAAAGGTGAAATATTTGCGATGTCAGGTGCAAAGTTGGCACATAATATTATTTGGAAAAACTTCTTTGGTTCACTTGCTATTAAATTAAAAGGAAAATATTGTCAACCTTTTGGAAGTGATTTGCGAATTCATATTGAGTCAAATACTCTTTTTACTTATCCTGATATTTCTATCATCTGTGGTGATGTGCTTACACGCAACGATGATGAGATGAATGCGCTAAACCCAACTGCCATTATTGAAATTTTATCTCCTTCCACCAAAAATTATGATAGAGGGGAAAAGTTTAAACTCTACCGTGATATTCGTACCCTAAAAGAGTACATACTCGTAGATTCTGAAAGTGTACATATCGAAATATTCCGTCTGAACGAAAAGCAACATTGGGAATTGGAAGAGTATAAAGCATTAGAAGCCGAATTAGCACTCCATTCTATTGAAGAACGTTTTGCTCTTGCAGAAATATATGAGGGTGTGAAGATGAAAGTATAGTGTTCTTTTTCTACCATTCAGTATCGCCGTTTTCTCCAAAACTAAAATTGATAAGGCTGTTGGTAGAAAAACCAATGCGAATGGCGTTGATATTTTGATTTAAACTATTCCATCCATGTACATAATCAACACGAATGAATCTGTACATATCCCACCCTAAATTATCAAGACCTACAAAGGCTTCTGCATGATAGAGATTATCGTTGGCATAATAACCATTACCACCTGTTACTAGATACCAGGCGAGTCTTCGGAATAAAGGAATTTTATTGGTAAGAAAACCACGAAGTTGCCATTCCAAATGTGCTTCGCCATACAGCGGTTCTTTATTACTGAATGCGTAATAGGGTGCTACTTGAAAGCCTTCTAAATAAGAAGTAGCAATACCCAGTTGGTTGCCCTGAAGATGATTGAGGTCGGGGATGCTCACATATTTAGAATTGAAAAATCCGCCTACTGCAATGTTGTAGCCTATGTTGCCAAGAAGGTTAAGATCAATATCATCTTTTATACTGAAACGCCATTTGTCGAAATCAGTTTTACTGTTGAAAAAATTGGGAATACCTTTTTCATAACTAACAGTAAAGACAGGCATGTTGCTACCTTGAGGCATTAAGTAATCGGGATATTTTACATAAGTATAACCCGGTTGGTAAGAAGCTAATAGTTTTACAATAACCGCATTGTGCAATTCCCAAACATACTTCTTTAACTCATCAGGCATGTTATCTGTGTAGCCGCCCACATCAGATTTTGCAAAGGAAAAGTTGGTCGTGTTTTGCAAAGGAATACGTTGTTGGAAACCGAGCTGTCCACTGAGTTTTAAGCCATTACCAAAGTTGCGACCAACGAATAAATTGCCGTTCCACCGTTCATAGATCTTTAAATAATTCTTTCTGTAGAATAACGTGCTTATAGAGTTGAATAAAGGGGGGATGGGGTTGTGCGGATTGTATTGAAAAACATATTTGCCGCCTTCTATGCCTACCAACCAAGACCTTCCACGCCATTCTTTATTTTGTTTTATATAGTTTATTCTGGCTATTCCATTAAAATGATGATTGCTAAAACCATAACGTAATGCAGAAATTGCAGAGAGGTAACTGAAAGAATCTAACTTAAAATGCATTCTGAATTTAGGAGCTGTATTCCATCCTTCTATAGTATTGAAATTTACCAATCCGCTAAGAGCAGCATTTGTTTGTAAGGTAAATTTATTTTCTTTAGCACGATAAGAATAGCCTGATAATAGCAAGTCTGTTACTTGAATGCGGTTAGCAGTTATTCTAGAACTATCTAATCTTTTAGGGTCTTCCTGCACTAACCTTATGCTATCTTTTTTGACATAATCTCTTATCTCTTCGTCTTCTAAAGGAATTGGTCGAGACTCGCTCCAGTAAGTACTATCTTTTTTATTCGCTCCTTTGTCGTACTCACTAATTATTTTTTTGTTGAAAACAGTATCGGCTATTTTTTTGTTGATCTGTTGATTGTCGTAAACGGTAATGATGTTTCCTACAAGATCAAAACCTAAGAATTTCATTGCAAGAAATAAGGTTTGTTGTTTGATGACCCACTCATCTTTTTTCAAAGGGATGTAAGACTGCGAAATGGTGAGCGTATCCAGCATTTGAATGTTTGCTTTCGCTGTTGCCCAAAGTTTTAAACTATGAATTCCCCACTCGTTATCTACGATATAAAGCACTCCATTAAAAAGTGGCTCGTATAGTCTTTTTGGTGTGACACGTATTTTAAAAATAGTATGATTTCCTTCTTTGAAATCTCCTTCTAATTTATACTTATAATATCCCAATGCACCATCGCTGATTGGTGAAATCATTCCTCGTGGAGTGATTTGAGAAGAAATATCAATATTGTTTTTGTAAAAGTTGATGACTTCGGGAAACTGAGACATACCGAGACCGTTAGGATCACCGCTTTCTCGTACAGAATGTATCACTGTTTTTTCTTTTCCGTTTTGCGAGTAATAAGTAGCTTCTTCTTCAAACTGATTCATAATTCCCTGTCCATTGCTATCCAAGCCCATGTCTTCTCCTTTTATTTCCTGCCCCATTATTTTTTTTGGAATGTCTCTGGTTTTAATGATTCCTTTGGCGTAGATGTCTGTTTGGAAGGTTTTGATTTGGTTGAAGTGAAATGTGCGACGTGCAATTACCTTTCGCATAATGTAGAGAGCAGGATCTTCTGTAGCTTTTGCAACAAACTCTTTCATCTCCAATGCTTCTTCCTCCAATGAAAAATTGTGTGTGATTATTTCATTTCCTGATGCTTTTAAGGAGAAACTACTTTGCTTGTAACCCATATACTGCGCTACTGCTGTATAAGTTCCATCCTGTACAGTTAGAGAAAAATCTCCCTCACTATTAGCACTAGTACCGATGGTCGTTCCTTTCAGAAATACAATAGCAAAGGGTAGGGACTCTCCTTTTTTATCGGTTATTTTTCCTTTTAGTGTTGCAGAGAATGATTGTAGAGAAAATGCAATAAAGAGCAATAGAATAGATAGTGATCTCATGTTTGTTTGTTGGATATAATGCTGTATCGGGCGGACAAAGATAATGTTACAGAATTATTAAAATCTGATTAGAAAACAGCCATTTTCCATTAGCTAAAAAAATATTTAAAAATGAACCCAAGATAGGGTGTAATTATTTCGTCTACTAAAACGTATGAGCGAAATAGGCTTAAATATTATCAGACGGCAAATAAAAAATGGTGTAGTAGCTGGGCGAATCACTGCATTCTTGCTTTCTCTGATGGCATTGATGGCATTGATGGTTGCTTAATGACACCAACAGCATTTTGGAATAGAAGCATTGTTGAATAATTTTATAATAACCTTTCAAAAAATAACGTTGAGGGAAGAGAGGATGTAAAAACTATATGCCATTCTATTCTGAGCAAGACATAATCGCCGACTGCAAGGATAACAAGAGAGTTGCCCAGGAAATGCTGTACAAACAGTATTACAGTCTGTTTTTAAAAATATGCGCTCGTTATGCATTGAATATGGAAGATGCAGAACAGTTGATGAATGATGGTTTTTTGAAAATATTCAATAGTATAAGCACCTACAAAAACGCAGGTTCTTTCGAAGGCTGGATGAAAAGAATAGTGATCAACGGTTGTTTAGATTATTTAAAAAGTAAGGACACGAAGAATAATTTGAAGATAACGCATGCGGCGTCTAACAACGAAAACCACGATGTGCCGGTGCAAGCAGATGCGATCAAAGCAATAGAATTCAAAGACATGTTGCAAATGATACAAACCTTACCTGCTACTACGAAAACTGTTTTTAATATGTATGTTTTTGACGGGTTTGCTCACAAAGAAATTTCAGAAATGTTGAGCATTAGTGAAGGAACATCATCATGGCATTTACATCATGCGCGCAACTTGTTGCAAACCATGATAAAAAAAAATAATGCTGAGCGATCAGGATATGAACAAAAACGATTTTGACAGACTCTTTAAAGAGAAATTTGACGAGCATGACTTTGCTTACAACCCTTTGAATTGGGATAAGCTGTCGCGTGAGTTACCTAAAGAGAAGAATAACAGAAGATTGCTTCCTTGGCTTACAGGTGTAGCAGCTTCTATCGCCTTACTTGCTGGTGGCTATTGGTTTTTTAATAATGCACCTGATACAAAAACGGATGTTGTAGTAAATCAACCGAAAGACGAAACACAACAGAATGTAGAATTACCACAACCAGCCCAAGAATCTATTATTGATAAGAAAGAAAATTCTGAAGAACAAAACCCCCTTCAAAAAATTGTTCCTTCTTCAAGCAATGCTATAGTAAACCGGACTAAATCCTCTAATAATGTAATATCTGCTCAGCCTATAAATACTAACACTAAGAAAACTGAAAACATTAATTCACCAATTTTTGAACCCTATGAAAAAAATCTAATACCTACGCCTATCGCCGAGACTAAACCCCATGAAGAGATCGTAACGAACAGCAACACTATGCCAGTCCCTACGAAATCTATCACTAAAGACCCTATCTTTTTTCCTTCAGATGACAACTTCAATACACCTCGCGAACGCAATACCGCTGTGAGCCTCGCTGGTGGATTTAATTATGGTTCATTAAATGCCGGCTACATGGCTTCTGTAAATGCTCGTCAAAAAATTGGCTCTAAGCTTTTCATAGAAGGCGATTTGGGTTTTATGCAGAATCAGGAAGTAGTTGCTGCATCTATGAGTACTAATCAATTTAATACGATTACTAGCGGTAGTACCATGGGAAGACCTGCTAAAATAGAGGAGAAGCCCAACAGCATTTATTATTTACAAATGAGTCCATCTATCGGCTACCAACTTCATAAAAACATTTCGGTTGGAGTAGGGGCTGATGTGCAAAAACTATTAGATGGTAATAATGAAGATCGTCCTGTCATTACTACCAATGATGGCTTCAAGCTGATACCACTTTGGGATGCAGGTGTTATCGGAAAAACTGAATACTCCATCTCCAAAAGATTGAAAGCTGGAATTCTTTATCGCGAAGGCGTAAACAATCTTATTAAAGGCAATAATAATTATTACGAACGTCGTTACCTACAAATACAAATGAAATTGAAATTGTTTGGCAAGTGATTTTTTCTCAATTATGTAAAATTATTACGGTCAATAAATTAATCTCTGTCGATTATAACAAAAAACGCAATCTAAACAGATTGCGTTTTTACTTTTTATTTCAAAAAATAATCTATATCACCAACATCGCGTCACCATAACCAAAAAAGCGATATTTTTCTTTAATTGCTGTTTGATAGGCTTCCATCATCAAATCGTAACCTGCAAAAGCACAAGCCATAATTAGCAAACTTGTTTTTGGTAGATGAAAATTGGTTATCAATGAGTTGGCTATTGAGAAGTCATGCGGTGGATGAATAAATAAATTGCTCCAACCTTCTGCCGGTTTAAGTAATCCTTGAGCTGTAACAGAACTTTCCATAGCGCGCATAGTTGTGGTGCCGATAGAGCAAATTTGTCTGTTTTCAACTTTTGCTTTATTCACAACGGCAGCAGCATTATCATCCACACGGAAGTACTCTGCATCCATTTTATGCTTAGAAAGATCTTCTACTTCTATAGGGCGGAAAGTGCCAAGACCAGTATGAAGTGTTACCTCAGCAAACTTTACCCCAACGATTTCCAAACGTTTAATTAACTCTCTACTAAAGTGTAAGCCAGCAGTTGGCGCAGCTACAGCTCCCTCGTATTTCGCATATACGGTTTGATAGCGTTCTTTATCTTCTTCTTCCGGTTTGCGCTTAATGTATCTTGGCAAAGGAGTTTCTCCTAGTAATTCCAGCATTTGGCGGAAAGCAGCATCATCACCATCAAAAAGAAAACGGATAGTACGTCCGCGAGATGTGGTGTTATCAATTACTTCTGCTACCAATTCATCATTGTCGCCAAAGTAAAGTTTATTACCCACACGTATCTTTCTTGCGGGATCAACTATTACATCCCAAAGGCGATTGGGCTTGTTTAATTCGCGAAGCAAAAACACTTCAATCTTAGCACCTGTTTTTTCTTTTTTTCCATAAAGACGAGCTGGGAACACCTTAGTGTTGTTCACGATCATCACGTCTTTATCATTGAAATAGGTAAGAACATCTCTGAAAACTTTATGTTCTATTTTACCTGTTTCACGATTAATGACCATTAGACGGCTGTCTTCACGTGATTTTGTGGGATGTTGCGCTATGAGATTTAATGGAAGGTCGAATTTGAATTGCGACAGTTTCATATTACGGTATGAGTAAATTTTAAAAGTGGGCAAAGGTAGCGATTATTTATTGTTATTTCTACCAAATAAATATTGGATTAATTGCAAGGTTGTAATCATCAAATAATCAGTAGTAGTACGTATACAATTAGTGTCTTGAGATGTAGCTTTGTTTTAGATATTAAAATTTACAGTCATGAAGAAAATGAAATTCTCCACTTATCTATTTTTAGGCTTGACTGCCATAAGTTTTGCTCCGTCTTGCAATAGTGATGATAGTGATGGACCAACACCAACAGGCACTCCAATTACGGTCTGCGGAAATATAGAAACTTCCACCAAATGGACGAACCATACTAATGGTGTGGATTACATTGTAAGATGCAATAGTGATATTCAGGTATTTAAAGACTTAACCATAGAAGCAGGAACAGAAGTGGTATTTGAAGATAGCCGAGGAATGGTGATTGAAAATGGAGGTTCATTGAATATTACAGGCACATCTACCCAAATGGTGAAAATACATGGCTCCAATGCAACTCCAGGATCATGGAAAGGAATTTGGTTCTTATCAAGTAGCAATCAAAATGTCATTAATTATTGCGAATTATCCGGAGGTGGCCAAGCAAGTTTTAACGGGCATGACATCAAAGCAAATATCCGACTTACACAAAATGGACGCTTATCTATTACCAATTCACTTATTTCTAATAGCGGACGAGATGGACTATATGTAGATGGTCTAAGTTCCGATGCATTAAACCCTATCGGCAGTTTATCTGACAATACTTTTTCGGGTAATTTAGGCGTACCTATCAGTACCACGGGAGCAACATTAAACTCTATGGATGGTGTAGGATCATCTTTCACGAGCAATGGAATGCAATACATATTGGTGCGTGGCGGCGCATTATATGGCACACATGTTTGGAAGAAATCAAACGTTCCTTACCATCTTAGCGAAATTGTAAAAGCCGGTTATTTTTCAGATGAAGGTCGCCTAACAGTACAAGCAGGCACTACGATAGAATTTGAGAATGGCGCAGGATTAAGCGTTGGGGAGCAAAGCACGGGCTATTTAAGATTAGAAGGAAGTACAGCGGAACACATCAGATTATTACCTGCGTCTGCTTCTGATTATTGGAAAGGTGTATGTATTCAAAGTACGAATGCGCAAAACCTATTTTCTTATGTGGACATTCACAGAGGTGGCTCGGGTTCTTTTACTGGTAATACTGCACAAAGAGCAAACATCATTATTGGCGGTTCGGGTGAAGGGTTTGCTGTAATTCAGAATTGTACTATTAATGGGAGTCAAGCTTATGGTATTTATGTAACAAGTGGTTCTACAGCACCAACCATCACTAACACAACTTATTCTGGAAATGCTTCTGATGATTACTACCAACAACCATAACTATTAGTTTTCATCAATAAAAAATGTCGCCCCGTAAGGCGGCATTTTTCATTTCATTAATAGCTTTTCCAATTGTGATTGCCTATTTTTGAAACCCTAAAATCAATACATTATGCAAGTTTGGAATGATTATATCTCCGAGAATAAACAACGTTTTTTGGATGAATTGCTCGACCTTTTGAGAATACCTTCTGTAAGTGCAGATAGCAAATACAAAGCAGATGTGGTGAAATGCGCAGATGCTGTAAAAGAAAATCTGCTGAAAGCAGGATGTGATAAAGCGGAGATTTGCGCTACCGATGGTCACCCGATAGTGTATGGCGAGAAGATGATAGATGAGAATGCGCCGACTGTTTTGGTATATGGTCACTACGATGTGCAGCCGGCTGATCCTTTAGAGCTTTGGACAAGCGGACCTTTCGAACCGGTAATAAAAGATGGGAAAATATATGCACGCGGTGCTTGTGATGATAAAGGTCAAATGTTCATGCACGTGAAGGCATTGGAAGTAATGAATAAAACGAACACACTTGCTTGCAATGTGAAGTTCATGATAGAAGGAGAAGAAGAAGTGGGCTCTTCTAACCTTGGAAAATTTTTAGAAAGCAATAAAGAAAAACTGAAGGCAGATATCGTTCTTGTTTCTGATACTTCGATGATAAGCATGGAACACCCTTCCATTGAGACCGGTCTTCGAGGCTTGGCTTATATGGAGGTAGAAGTAACGGGACCTAATCGTGATTTACATAGTGGTGTATATGGTGGTGCAGTTAATAATCCTATCAATGAGTTGTGCAGAATGATCGCTTCGCTTCATGATGAAAATAATCACATCACTATTCCTGCTTTTTATGATAAAGTGCAAGACCTAAGTGATGCAGAAAGAAAAGCATTGAACGCAGCACCTTTTGATTTGGATGAATACAAAAAAGATTTGGATGTGAATGATGTATGGGGTGAAAAAGATTATTCAAGTCTAGAAAGAACGGGTACACGCCCTACGCTGGATGTGAATGGTATTTGGGGTGGTTATACGGGAGAAGGTGCGAAGACAGTTTTGCCATCAAAAGCGTTTGCGAAAATCTCCATGCGCTTAGTGCCTAATCAAAGTTCTGAGGAGATTTCAAAAATATTTGAAAAGCATTTTGAAAGCATTGCACCAAAATCCATAAAAGTAAAAGTGACACCACATCATGGTGGTGAGCCTGTTGTAACACCGACGGATAGCGTAGCTTACAAAGCAGCTTCTGAAGCGATTAAAACTGCATTTGGTAAAGAACCTATTCCTACTCGTGGTGGTGGTAGTATTCCTATCATTGCTTTGTTTGAAAAAATACTAGGATTGAAAACGGTATTGATGGGCTTTGGTTTGGATAATGATAACATCCACTCACCAAATGAAAAATTTGATGTAGCTAATTTTTATAAAGGCATCGAAACACTTCCATACTTCCACAAGAACTTTGCGGAAATGAGTAAGTAATTATTTTTTCTGTTAATTATAATTGCTAAAGGAACGACGTTAATCGTTCCTTTTTTGATGGTTGGGGTAAATATCACTGTTTGATTAATGGTATAGAAAAATAATGTTCTTTCATGTCACTTACGGAAAGTATATAGTTGCCCGGAGGAAGGTTGTGATGTGTTTCAATATCTACATTTTCAGACGATGCAGTATTGCTATTTATAGGAATTGTTTTCCCTGTTACATCAATCAATTGATAGACGAATTTTTTAGTATCCACATTTTTACCTGAAAAAGCTACAGAGAATTTATTCTGAATAGGATTAGGATACACAGAAACTGTAACATCATTTTTATTAATGTTGATAATGTTAGTTGGCTGTGTAGGTTGTTGTTTAGATGCAACTTTCGAAATGCCTACGTGTGTAAGTTCTCCATTGTTTCTAAATTGGTGGAAGAAATAAAAACTAGTATCAGAAGTAACAGTCCAGTCAGTAAAAAGCTGGTCGTTGGTGAAAGGCGTAAAAGTTATTTCGCTTGTGTTGTTATTAAAGTTGTTGTCTATTGTTCCGTTTGATAGTACGTGTTTGATCGTAAAGACAGAACCATTTCTCAGAGCTACCATCAAGCTCATATCAGATAGTTCTATCACTCGCATTTCATCCGCCTGTCCTAGCGATACACCGCTGAATGCAGTACTTAATTGACCATTAAAATCCAGTGCTATAATTTTTGCAGTTCCACTTTTTATATAAGGGAGGTAGTAATGACTAACTCCTTTCACAATGTGTAATTTAGCAAGTCCACCGCCTACTGTATCACTCACAGTATAATTTCCAAGTGTACCGAAACTTGCATCACCGCTTGCATCATCATTGAGTTTCCAAATCTGCTTACCATTAAAAACAAATACAGCTTTATTATCAGGAGATGCCACTATGTTACCGATAGTAACCGTATTGCCATTGCTTCCGGTTGTAATATCTATTATTCCATTACTCCCAAAACTATTGTCGTAAGAGAAATTTGATGAATGCCTTTACCATACTTGATACAAACGGTAATGTTGTTTCGGGACCGCACAATTCTAC
>CBFGYQ010000010.1:0-16180 GCA_965652995.1 uncultured bacterium | reverse complement strand
CCTTTTATTCTTCATTTCAAAATCACACTTAAATACTCCAACTCAACATCCCATTCTTCACAAACTCATAGCGATAAAATTCACCGCCAAAATTTTTCAAAGCTTCACGTACTTTATAATGCGTATTCGCCGGACAATAGAACATCATAAAACCTCCACCACCGGCACCGGATATCTTACCACCACTTGCTCCGGCTTTCAATGCGCTCTCATAAATATCATCCATTATACTGGTAGAAATCCCTTGTGCCATCTGCTTTTTATATCGAAAACCGAAATCTAATATCTTTCCTATTTCATCAATCTTTCCGGTCAGCAATGCTTCCTTCATCATCTGCGCTTGCTTTTTTAAATGATGCATTGCTTCGATGGGTTTCTCATTTTTCTCCGTCACATTTTTTTGTTGTGTTTCTATGATAGCAGATGAATAACGACTGGTGGCTGTATAATAGAGGAGTAAATTATTCTCCAGTTCGTGTAAATATTTTGATTTGATGCGAAGCGGATTGACGATCACTTTATCATCTGCATAAAACTCCATGAAATTCACTCCGCCAAATGTAGCCGCGTATTGATCTTGTTTACCGCCCGCCATTTGCAATTCTTTTCGTTCTATGTCGTAAGAAAGATGTGCGATATCATATTCTCCTAAAGGTAAATTCAACCACTCTACAAATGCACCAATGATCGCTACCACCAGTGTAGAAGAAGTACCCAAACCCGAACCGGCAGGAGCATCTACGAACGTAGTGAGTTTAAAACCAGAAGGAATTTTGCCATAAGCCTTCACAATGTGATTGTAAACACCTTTTGCTAAATCCAGTTTCCCATCAATGTCTAAGTTGTCTTGAAATGGGAATGTTTGTATTTCATTTCTATCTGTCGCTTCTATAATTATTGTATTTGTGTCTAATAGTTCAATAGTTGCATAGGCATATAGCGAAATGGTGGCATTTAAAATAGCACCACCATACAGATCGCAATACGGACTTACATCGGTACCACCACCAGCCAAACCAATTCTTAAAGGAGCTTTACTACGATAGATCATAAATGTTTTTTACGTGCTTGTTTATGACTCAAAGAATACCCAATATAGAAAATTAGAACTCCCAATAATCCTCCGAAACTATCAGCCAGCGTATCCATATTATCTTGACTTCTTCCTAAAAAAGAAAGTTGTCCCTGCAAAACCTCTACAAGCCATCCAAAGATAACTGCTATCAAAAAAACAACCATCAAATGCCACAACTTAAACACCTGCAACGATGAAAGCCATAAGAATGAAAACATTCCAAACATGATAAAATGTACCCACTTGTCTGCAAAGGGAATTTTCATATTGGGTACTTCATTTGCAGGAATAAAGCAAAGTATCACGATCGCTACACTCCAAGTAATCGCAAGTACCCTCAACAATTGTTTGTGCCAATGCGTGTCAGAAAAGAATAACATTATTAAATTCCAAATCGAAAAGGTTTATGGTCCGAGCTTTATTGCTACTATGAAACCTCAGTGGCGTTGGCACCATTCATCAAATCAAGTCTTATCGTCATTTCGACCAACGGGAGAAATCTCCTGAATCGAAGCAGAAATTCTCGGGAGACTTCTCACTCCGCTGAAAAAGCTCCGTTCGAAATGACGTAAATATCTTTGCGTCTCTTTACCATTGCGTCTTCGCGTGACATCAACTAACATCATGCTTCGACTACGCTCAACATGACAACCAACTTCAACCAATTAACCAACAGAAGCCTCATACGCAGCAGCATCCATCAACGCTTCTACATCAGCAGGATTATCAACGGTCATTTTCACCATCCAGCCTTTACCGTAAGGATCTTGGTTCACCGCTTCGGGATTACTTTCCAAATCAGGATTTACCTCAGTCACCGTACCAGCCACAGGAAGATACAAATCAGAGACAGTTTTCACTGCTTCGATAGTGCCGAAAATTTCATGTGCTGCCAATGGCTTGCCAACCGCATTGATGTCAACGAACACAATGTCGCCAAGCTCGCGCTGTGCAAAATCTGTAACGCCGATAGTAGCTACATTACCTTCTAGTTTCAGCCATTCGTGGTCTTTGGTGTATTTTAGGTCTTGAGGAAAGTTCATGAGAAAAAATATTTGAGGTAAAAATAAGAGAGTTTTTGTTTTTTCGTTTTTCTGTTTTTTCATTTTTTGAGAAATCAACCAAGAAACTATGAATATCACCCATAATCAATCTGAAAATCGCTTCGAAGTAATTGTAGATGGCGAGACCGCGTATATAGATTATATATTACACGAAGGCTCTATTGCACTCACTCACACCATCGTTCCTGAAAGAATAAGCGGACGTGGCATAGGAACAGCATTAGTGAAACACGCATTCAACTATGCTAAAGAGAAAAACCTCGCTGTAAAACCGTATTGTTCTTTCGTAGTTGAGTTTCTAAATAAGAATGAAGCTTATCAAAAGCAGTTGAAGCTGGATTGATTAGGAGTTTTTGAACTTTTTAATTTTTCCTTTTGACTTTCCTTACATTTACTCGCTTTTTTTAAGAATATAAATGACAAGAACGCTTCAAAGACCTATCCGGATCGTAGTAGCCAAAGTGGGTTTAGATGGTCATGACAGAGGTGCGAAAGTGATTGCCACTTCACTGCGCGATGCGGGTATGGAAGTGATCTACACCGGACTACGTCAAACTCCTGAAATGGTAGTGAATACTGCTTTGCAAGAAGATGCCGATGCAATTGGTATCAGCATATTGAGTGGCGCACATAATACTGTTTTCCCTAAGATGCTACAACTGATGAAGGAAAAAGGAATGGAAGATGTATTGCTTACAGGCGGCGGTATCATACCGGAAGAGGATATGAACGAATTGAAAAAACAAGGAGTTGGAGAGCTATTTGCACCCGGTACACCTACAACGGATATTGCGAACTATATTATCAATTGGGTAAAAGAGCATAGAAAAGAATTGTTGTAAGATGGTTCAGTTACTGATAACGAGTACTTAAATGACAACTACAAGTTTTATCATCACAGTTATTGTATTAACATTTGTCGCAAGTCCCTCCTGGGGACAAATTGAAACAAATAATACATCTGATTGCTACAAAATACAGTTTTCATTAAAAAACCAACCTAATCCTCACTCTGCTATTATTCCTCTATATCAAAAGCATGGATTTCAATTAGTAGAAAATGGTGTTTATGATTTTATTATTAATGGAAAAAAATATTTTCAGTGCTTGCTAACCCAAATTGATAGTTTAAATTTTAGCATTACAAGAAATTGGTTTTTTGAAAATGGAACATTGATTACAAAAGACACATTAATTTTTTCTTCTGCTGATAACATTACACTTCGGCTTCTAACAATCAATAATGGAATAGGTGGACTTCCTTTTAAAGTTGGGAAAGACTATAAAATTGATTTTTTGAAATCGAATTACCATTGCAAAATGAATAGTGCTAATATTGATGATAAAAAGAGTTTGATGGTCTATACTATTTTACAGCGTATGGATGGAAGAAAATAAAAATGAAAAATAAAAAACCATATTTATGTGATCAAAGCGGGCAATACAAATTGCGTCGTAATTAACTCTACAAAAATCAATAGTAGCAAAAATTCAAAATCGCAAAAAAGACAAATTACATAACATCCCAATCACAAATCAACAAATACACAAATAACAAAAATGTATCAAACACTACTGACAAACCTCCAAGAAGGAACATTAATCATTACGGTGAATCGTCCGGAAAAAATGAATGCGCTGAACAAAGATGTGATAGAAGAATTGGGCAAAGCCTTTGATGAAGCAGCTAATAATAATGATGTAAAAACAATCATCCTTACCGGTGCCGGCGAAAAAGCATTTGTGGCGGGAGCTGATATTTCAGAATTTACTGCATTGGATACAAACGGTGGTTCTGCATTGGCAAAGAAAGGTCAAGACCATGTTTTTGATAGAATAGAAAACTGCAACAAGCCTGTGATAGCAGCGGTGAATGGGTTTTCACTAGGTGGCGGTTGTGAGTTGGCAATGGCTTGTCATTTTCGCGTAGCTAGTGAAAATGCAAAATTCGGTCAACCGGAAGTGAACTTGGGTTTGATACCCGGCTACGGTGGTACACAGCGTATGACGCAACTCATTGGCAAAGGAAAAACGATGGAACTAATGATGACAGGCGATATGATAGGTGCAGATGAAGCGAAGGCTTTGGGATTGGTAAATCATGTATTTCCACTAGCAGAATTGCTGAATGAAACGAAAAAAATAGCACAAAAAATACAGACAAAAGCACCGTTGGCTATTGCAGATATCATCTCTTGCGTGAACGAAGCAGCAAAGGCAGATACTAAGGGTTTTGACAACGAAATAGACCGTTTTGGAAAATTATTTGGTACAGAAGACATGAAAGAGGGAGTAAATGCATTTTTAGAAAAAAGAAAAGCTATTTTTAAAGGCGAATAATTTTTTTATCTTGGTACGCTAAAACACAAAAGTTCATGCGGAAGACATTTATCCGAAGCATATTATCTGTTACAATCTTATTATCCTTAGCAGGTAAGTCGAATGCACAAATAGGTTTATCCAGAGAGTATGTAGAGCCGCCAGGTTGGTCTATTGGTACAAGTGTAGGAATGACTGATCTGTGGGCTGATGTGGGAACGAAATCTATCCTTGACCACTACGGCAATGCAAACTATTTTAAAAAGCCGTGCTTTATGGGTGGTTTGTTTTTTAGATATTCAGCACATCCCTCTTTCGCATTCCGCATAGGTGGTTACTATGGTACATTGTATGCTACCGATATGTGGAATAAGCAAAAAGCTGAGCAAGCTGATAATATCGAAGATGATGCTTACCAAAGATATCTACGTAACCTGAATGTGAAGACCAATATTTGGGAAGGACAGTTGCTATTCGAAATTGCACCGTTCCGTTTTAATCCTGAAAGTATGGGTGCTATGCGTAGATTCCAACCGTTAATATTGTTAGGTGTTTCTGCAATGCACTTCAATGCTAAAGGAGAATATATTGATAGTGCTTCCGGTAGAAACTACGGTTATGTTGATCTTTATGACTTACATGTAGAGGGAGAAGGTTTTTCAAATAAGATATATCAAAACGCACCTGAAAAATACAGTCAGTGGCAATTGGTTGTGCCAATGGGTTTGGGTGTAAGATGGGATATTGGTCGTAGATTGTCTTTAGGTGTAGAATGGCTTTATAGATACACCTTTACCGACTATTTAGATAATGTAAGTGGTAGATACGTGGACAAAAATGTTTACAGCCAAGTGATGCCTGCGGATAAAGCTTATATAGCTAATCAAATGCAAGACAAGACTTGGATGATCAATCATAATCTTCCACGACATAGTAATAACGAATACAGAGGAAACCCAAATAATAAAGACTCCTACAGCACATTCGGACTCACATTTATCTTTAAAGTGCCAAGTAAAAAAGACCCTTGGTGGTATTAATAACTAACTGTATTTTTATATTTTTACCAACGGTATGTGCTAAGCATACCGTTATTTTTTTAAAGACTTTTTTGCTAAATGTTTGCTTATCTAAACGGCACTTTATCTTATAAATCTCCATCGCTTTTGCACGTAGATGTAAAGGGTGTTGGCTATGAAGTGAATATTACTTTACAAACGTTTAGTAAAATACAACATGCAGATAGTTGTAAACTCTTTACGCACTTGCATGTTCGCGAAGATGCCTGGACGATCTATGGCTTTGCTGATGAAGTGGAACGAGACACTTTTCGAAAACTAATAGCTATAAATGGTGTAGGAGCAGGCACTGCAAGGATCATTCTATCATCGATGACGCCTACAGAATTGGAACAAGCTGTTTTTGTGGAAGACATAAAAGCCTTAGAACGTGTGAAGGGGATAGGAGGAAAAACTGCACAACGTATTGTTTTAGAACTGAAAGGAAAGCTTATTAGTACAAAAAATATGGGTGATGTTGCTGCTACTCCACACAATACCATCAGAGAAGACGCGTTAATAGCATTGGTGAATTTAGGCATTAGCAGGGCTATGGCAGAAGGTGCAATTAAAAAAGTGGATAAAGCATCGGAGCTAAGTGTAGAGGAATTAATCAAACAAGCCTTAAGGGCGTTATAAACCTAAGAGAAAAAAGACATTGAAGGGAACTAGCAACTTCGGATATAAGTTTATCGTGTTCATAGTGGTTATTGTGACCATTGCGAACGTTGCTGCCCGAGGTTTTCGTAATCCGTTCTTTATTGATGACCCTGCACCCGAACCTGATACGCCCACTAACAACAACGATTCTCCCAAACTTCAATTTCCTATTTACGACCATACAGGTGACCCGAGTGTAGACAGAAATCCGAAGTCTATGGATTTGAATGATCCTGCCAATGTAGATAAGACGATCGAATACGTGCCGGAAGAAAATCGCTATTACCTCTCAGAAAAAATAGGCGATGAATACATTCGCAACCCTTCCTATCTAACGCTGGACGAATACCTGAAATATCAATCAGAACAAGATGAACAAAACTATTGGAAGCGCAGGCTGGATGCATTGACGCTTTTTAATAAAAAACCACAACTCCCTCAAATGTATAAAGAGGGAATTTTTGACAGGATATTCGGAGGTACTACTATACAGGTACGTCCGCAAGGTAATGTAGATGTAACGATAGGTGGACAATGGCAAAACATTCAAAACCCAATGCTAGTGCAGAGTGCACGCAAGTATGGAATTTTTGATTTTGATCTGCAAATGAATATCAACTTATTGGCAACAGTGGGTGATAAACTAAAACTGAACATCAGCCAAAACACCAAAGCCACTTTCGATAATGCCAATCAGCAAAAACTGGAATACACTGGTAAGGAAGATGAGATACTTAAAAAAGTAGAAGCCGGTAATATCAGTTTTCCGTTGAACAGTAATTTGATCTCGGGTGTACAATCTCTGTTCGGTTTAAAAACACAATTACAATTTGGCAGACTATGGATGACTACAGTTATCTCTCAACAAAAATCAAAACGACAATCACTGACGGTACAAGGTGGTTCACAAACACAAAATTTCGCCATTAAAGCAGATGAGTACGAAGAAAACAAGAACTTCCTTTTAGGGCAATACTTTCGTAATAGATATAACACGGCACTTGCCAATTTTCCGATCATCAATTCTCTCGTAACCATTAATAAGATAGACGTTTGGGTTACTAATAGAACAGGTGCTGTAGAAGGTGTGAGAGAGATAATGGCTTATATGGATCTGGGAGAAAGCCATCCGTACAATATGACGCTCGCAAGTTCAGTTCCCGATTCATTGCCTGATAACAGAAAAAATAACTTGTATGATCGTTTGCTGAGCAACCCTAATGCAAGACTTCAAGGGAATGCCATGCAGCAAGCAGGTCTTAATCTTGGGCTTACTTCAGGAACTGATTTTGAAAAAACTACAGCACGTAAACTCAATCCTTCAGAGTATACATTCAACCCACAACTCGGTTATATCTCTATAAACACAACGCTAAATGCTGATGATATTCTTTCAGTAGCCTATCGCTATACATACAATGGTAAAGTATATCAAGTGGGTGAATTTGCAGAAGACTTGCCACCGGATTCTACCAACACGAAAGTCCTTTTCATGAAATTGTTGAAAGGAACGTCTCCAAGACCATCACTTCCTATTTGGGATTTGATGATGAAAAATATTTACGCATTAGGTGGTTTTGGTTTGAGCAGAGAAGATTTTAGATTGAATGTACTTTATCAAGATCCCGGCGGTGGAGAGAAGCGATACATTCCTGATGAACGCAGTCCGAAAGCAGGTGTCCCGCTACTCACAATTCTTAATCTTGACAGACTTAATTACCAAAACGATCCACAACCAGATGGTATTTTCGACTATATAGATGGACTTACCATTAATTCTCAACAGGGTAAGATCATCTTCCCTGTGTTGGAGCCGTTTGGTAAAGATTTGGAACAAGTAACCGCAGGAAATCCGCAGCTGGAGCGACTTTATCAATACCAAATTCTTTACGATTCTACTAAAACCATTGCACGCCAGTTTCAGCAAAACAATCGCTACGTTATTCGTGGTACTTATAAATCGTCTTCTTCATCTGAAATATTTTTAGGAGGGTTCAATATCCCGCAAGGTTCTGTATCGGTATCTGCCGGTGGTCAAAAACTAATTGAAAATCAAGATTACCAAATTGATTATGGTTTAGGAAGAATCAAAATATTGAATACCGGTATCCTTAATTCCGGCATTCCTGTAAATATTCAGTACGAAGACAATGCTACGTTTGGTTTTCAGCAGCAAAACTTTATGGGTAATAGATTTGATTATTACCTGAATGATAAACTGACTTTGGGGAGTACTTTCATGCGGCTCAAAGAAATTCCATTCACACAAAAGACCACTTTCGGAGAAGACCCTATCAAGAATACAGTTTTAGGGTTTGATGCGAATTATAATTCCGAATTTCCGGGACTTACTAGAATGCTAGATAAGTTGCCTATTTATTCTACAACAGCTACATCGTTCATAACAGGTTCTGCGGAAGTTGCAGGTTTATTCCCCGGACACCCGAAACAAATTAATGCACTCGATCCTGAAGGCTCTGTATACATAGATGATTTTGAAGGAACACGAAGTGCTATCGATTTGCGACTTCCTGCACAGGCATGGTCATTAGCATCTACACCAGCCAACTCGCGCGACCAAAACGGAACATTGCTCTTTCCGGAAGCCACGCTCAATGATAATTTGCAGTATGGTTACAACCGTGGTAAGCTTGCTTGGTATATGATAGAGCCTACGTTGCTGGATAATTCCAGCGGTATGCCTCAGTATATAAAAGATGATCCTGATCAACACTATATTCGTCTGGTAGGTCTTCAAGATATCTTCCCTAACCAGAATATTAATAACGCCCTGCAAGCTGGTTTGGCTACTTTGGATCTCGGTTTTTATCCGCAAGAGAGAGGTCCATATAACTATGATGCGGTAGATATTGACGCAAATGGCAGACTGCTAAACCCGACTACAAGATGGGGCGGCATCCAACGTTCTATAGAGTACAGTGATTTTGAACAATCGAATGTGGAGTTCATTGAGTTTTGGATGCTTGATCCTTTTATTAATAAAACAACTTCACCGGGTGGTAGTCTTTATATCAATCTGGGAAATGTATCGGAAGATGTACTGAAAGACTCACGCAAGTTCTTCGAAAATGGTATTCCATATCCTAAAAATCAAAACCAATTAGGAACCAGTAATTGGGGTAATATTCCTCAATTACAAACACAAGTGGTTCGTGCATTTGATAATGATCCTGCTGCGAGAGTGGTGCAGGATGTAGGTCTTGATGGTTTGGATGATGAGGAAGAGAAGGCAAAATTTGCAACATATCTTAATGCATTGGTTGGCAAGATCACTGATCCGAATGCATTATCCTTAATTCAAAACGACCCTTCAAACGATAACTATGGCTATTTTAGAAGTGCAGATTTTGATAATGCAGGAACTAAGATCTTAGCGCGTTATAAAAATTTCAACAATACGCATGGCAACTCTCCTGTAACTACCAGTGCGCAAGCATTTTCTAATGCAGCTACCAACATTCCCGATGCAGAAGACATCAATAGAGATAATACCTTAACAGAAGCAGAAGATTATTATCAATATCGTATAGAACTTACTCCTGCAAGAATGCAAGTAGGTACCAACTACATTGTAAACAAACAAACACCAAACGTAAAACTTCCTAACGGCAGTTTCGAAACAGAAACTTGGTACCAATTCAAAATTCCTATTCGTGAGTACCAACAACGTGTAGGTAATATTTCTGATTTCCGTTCTATTCGCTTCATGAGGATATTTTTGAATGGTTTTCAGGATAGTACTATTCTTCGTTTTGCAAGATTGGAATTGGGAAGAAATCAATGGCGCAGGTATCAATTCTCTTTACAAAGCCCTGGCGAGGTTATTCCCGAAGAAGATCAACGTACTACAGAGTTTGCAGTAACGTCTGTAAGCTTTGAAGAAAATAGTAGCCGCACACCAATTCCTTATGTGATACCACCGGGAGTGAATCGCCAACAAGCGGCCGTATCTAGTGGGCAAACCGTTGCATTAAATGAACAAGCATTGGCTACGCAAGTATGTGCGCTGAAAGATGGCGATGCACGTGCTGTGTTTAAAGAAGTGGGTGTAGATATGCGCCAATTTGGTAGAATGCGCATGTTCATACATGCTGAGTCTATGGCTGATCGCCCTGCGCTAAAAGATGGTGATGTAAGAGCTGTGATAAGAATAGGTAGCGACTTCGTAAATAACTATTACGAATATCAAATTCCATTGAAGATAACACAGCCTAATGGTAGAAGTGAAGATGAGGTATGGCCGGAAGCAAATCGGATTGATGTGGCGCTAGATGATCTTGTGAAAGTAAAGACCAACAGAGACAATGCAGGAATACAAGCTTTTGTTCCTTATCAAGAAACGGATAGCAAAGGCAATACTATAGTAGTAATAGGACGACCTAATTTGGGTGACGCGAAAACTATCATGCTCGGTATTCTCAATCCGAAAAAAACCGCTCAAGATCCTTCTGATGATGGATTGGATAAATGTGCTGAGGTGTGGTTTAATGAATTACGTATGACCGGACTTAACGAAAAACCCGGCTATGCAGCTAGTGGTAAGCTGAATGTGCAAATGGCAGACCTAGGAAGTGTAAGGCTGGGTGGTAGCATGCATACAGAAGGGTATGGCAATATTGATCAAAAATTGAATCAACGTTTCCGTGATAATTTTTACCAGTTTGATGGATCAACGAATTTGAATCTGGGCAAACTTTTACCTGCTAACTGGGGCGTGCAATTGCCATTCTTTGCAGGTTATTCTCAGAATGTAAGTAATCCACAATACGATCCTTATGATTTGGATGTGAAGATGAAAGATAGATTGGCGAATATTGATGATAAGAATGTGAGAGACTCTACGCGCAAAGCAGCGCAAGATTATACAGACATTACGAGCTTCAATTTATCCAACATACGCATACTGGGCAATCCTAACAATCAGCCGAAAGTGATGATGCCTTGGAGTGCTAAGAATTTTGATTTGAGCTATGCGTACAATCGTCAATTCAAAAGAAACCCATTGATAGAAAGCGATGAGTTGGTGAATCATAAATTAGGATTAGGGTATACTTATAATATCAAATCAAAACCTATTGAGCCTTTCAAGAGATTGATAAAATCAAAATCGAAATGGTTTGGTTTGATTAGAGATTTCAATTTTAATCTATTGCCGGCCAACTTCACCTTCCGCACAGAGCTGAATAGAATAATGAATGAAACACAAGTAAGAAATATAGGTGAGGATGTGCTTTATAAAATTGAACCTACTTACTACAAAAACTTTACGTGGCTTAGAGATTATAATCTTAGATGGGAGCTTACCAAATCATTGTCTTTCGATTATCATGCAACCAACCAATCTCGCATTGACGAGCCTTACGGACGCATTGACACAAAAGAGAAAAAAGACACTTTGTGGGATCGTGTAAAATCATTCGGTAGAAACACCTTCTATACACAGGCATTCAATGCAAGCTATAATGTGCCGCTCTCTAAAATTCCATTGACAGACTGGACAACTTTGCGCGCGCAATATGGAGCTACTTATAATTGGACAGCAGCATCAAGGCTTGCTGCATCTTTAGGTAATACTATTGGTAACACACAAAACATTCAAATAAACGGAGAACTAGACTTTAAATCATTGTACAACAAGAATCGTTACTTACGAGCTATCAACCAGCCTAAGCCTACAAAACCCAAATCTCAAAAAGATACTAAAGGAAATAGTACACCTATACTTGATGGAAAGTCAAATCCCGCAATAGATAAAACACCCGGACGACTCGGCAGTAAAGGGCAAGGAGATGTAGATGTAGCACCTACTTCTGATAATGGTAAAACTGATTTGCCTGATAAGCAGGAGACTCCGAAAGAAACACCAAAGCCATTGACCAAAGAACAGAAAGATTCCGTTTTGTTTGCAGGTATAGACTTGAGTAAACTTTCTGATAATCAGATAGACTCACTAAGAAAAATTTTAGTAACAAAAGAAAAGGCTAAAGAAAAAGCAGAACGCGAAAAAGCGAAGAAAGCAAGAAAGGCAGCACGCAAAGCAAGACGAAACAGACCGCCTGAAATAAGCGGTGTAGCGCGTTTCTTCGGAAGGCTTTTGACAATGCTGAAACGTACTACTATAACGTACTCTGAAACGAGTGGAACGATACTTCCCGGTTATATGGATAGTACGCGTTTTATGGGTGTCAACAATTACAACAGTCAACCGGGTATAGACTTTGTGTATGGCTACCAGCCGAGTCGCACATGGCTGGAGCAGAAAGCAACAGATGGTAAGTTGACAAATGATCCGCTTTACAATGGATTGTTCCAACAGACTTATGGACAGAATCTTAACATCCTTGCAACGGTAGAACCCTTCCACGATTTCAGAATTGATTTCACTTGGAATAAAGTGTACAGTAAAGCGTATAGTGAATTGTATAAAGACACGAGCAACAGTGGTGTTCGCGCACATCTTAATCCTTATGAAACGGGTTCTTTCAGCGTGACTTATATTGGATTAAAAACACTCTTCAAATCAGAGAAAGGTGTATTTGAACAATTCTTGAGCAGTCGCCAAGTGATCTCTAAACGTATAGGTAATAGCAATCCTTACACTAATGGAACGCCTGATCCTAATGATCCTAATTATGTGAAAGGTTATACGCAATATTCTCAAGACGTGATGGTCCCTGCATTCCTTGCTGCCTATACAGGTAAGAGTGCGCAAGATGTTGCATTGATTGATAATAGAAATGAGAACATTAAGAGCAATCCGTTCAGATATTTTATTCCGGTTCCTAATTGGAGATTTACTTACAATGGACTTTCAAGGCTTCCTGCATTTGATGGTATCGTGCAAAACTTAGTT
The DNA here is from genome assembly GCA_965652995.1 of uncultured bacterium. Lineage (GTDB taxonomy): Bacteria > Bacteroidota > Bacteroidia > Chitinophagales > Chitinophagaceae > JAFIGV01. The sequence continues at coordinate 3,130 of CBFGYQ010000010.1, read as the reverse complement.
ATTAATCATGCATATACCGGCACCATGTCCATGAATAGTTTTGTGACATCACTTTTCTACCAAGATATTTTCAGCGTTGGTTTCCCATCGTTCATAGATTCAAACTCAGGTAACTTTATACCATTCTATCAAGTACCAAGCGTTACGATTTCAGAGCAACTCAATCCATTCATTGGTATTGATGCAGCGTTTACAAATAACCTTACTACACGTTTCGAATTTAGAAAATCGCGTACAGTAAGTTTAAGTATGATTGATTATCAAGTAGCAGAAACACGCAGTACGGAATATGTGGTGGGGCTTGGTTATCGCATTCGCGGATTAAAACTTCCATTCTCTGTATTCGGCATTACCCGATTAAAAAATGACTTGAATATGAAGGTAGATGTTGGTTTGAGAGATGATAAATCTACCAACCACTATCTGGCACTCAATCAAGACATTGTTACAAGAGGAGCAAGAGTTATAACTATATCACCATCTATAGATTATATAGTAAGTGAGAAATTGACACTGCGGCTATTCTATGATCGTCGTCAGAGCATTCCGTATGTTTCCAACTCATTCCCGATCACTACTACAAGGGCGGGACTCACCTTGAGGTTTATTTTTGCACAATAGGTTTTGTGTAAAAGCCTTTCTTGAAAATCTTTTATAGTAAATTGGGGTATAGAAATTCTTTTCTGCAAAATGTATACTCAACAGTTCAGCGACTTCCTCTCTACTCAAACAACCCTTTCAGAAGAAAGCATTCAAACGTTGACATCCGGTTGTCAGACGCAGCTATTCAAGAAGGGTGAACTCGTTACATCACGCAGTGAGCATCATCAATCTTATTATGTACAGAAAGGTTTGCTGCGATACTATTCGGTGGATGAAAAAGGGAAAGAACATGTCTTGCAATTTGCGCCGGAAGGTTGGTTCATAAGCGATAGGCTTTCTCCTTGTGGCAGCGAACGCTCCGATTTTTTTATAGAAGCGATGGAAGATACAGAGGCGCTTTTGTTGGATGAGAATTTTATTTTGTCATTGGCAAAAAACAATGATTCCTTTTTGGAGATGAATAATAAACTCTTACAAAATCATGTGCGTCAATTACAAAACAGGATCAATCAATTACTAAGTTTTACAGCAGAGCAGCGTTACCTTGAATTTGTAAAAGCGTATCCCGACATCATGCTGCGTGTACCACAAACGATGGTTGCATCGTATCTAGGCATTACTCCGGAAAGTTTGAGTCGTGTGCGGAAAGAACTTGCTATGAAACACAAACGTTGATTTCTTATCCTACATCAATGGTTGTAGTTACCCATGCGTCTACTTTTGTGTTTTCATTTATTAATCGATAAAACAAAATACAAATGGCAACCACTCAATGGGTATTAGACCCAACGCACAGCGAGATAGAATTTAAAGTAAAACACATGATGATCACGAATGTGAAAGGGACATTCAACAACATCAACGCAAGCATTGCAGGGGAAGATTTTTCCGTTGCTCCGGTTTCTGTAACTATTGATGCTGCTAGCATTGATACCAACAACAACGACCGTGATAATCATCTAAAAAATGAAGACTTTTTCGATACGGCTAAATTTCCAACCATTACTTTCAAAGGAAAATCTATTGAGAAAAAATCGGATGATGAGTTCAAGCTCACTGGCGATCTTACTATCAAAGATGTAACAAGACCTGTGACACTTGATGTGGAATATGGCGGAACAAATAAAGACCCTTGGGGTAATGAAAAAGCGGGTTTTAATGTAACAGGAAAGATCAACCGTAAAGATTTTGGATTGAACTGGAATGCGGCTTTAGAAACCGGTGGTGTCTTAGTAAGTGAAGATGTGAAGATCGCTGCGGAAGTACAATTTGTAAAACAAATGAATTAAGTGTCTAACTTAAATGTTCATTGAGCTTGTCGAAATGGACATTCTTGTAGTTGGTTTCGATAAACCCAAACCAACACGCTTCATTCATTGAACTTGTCGAAATGACCGAACTCCGAGGCTTCGATAGGTTCAGCGAACTTTTGTTCTATTAAATACTAAAACAAAATGCACAGGAAACATTTTATCAAATTTGCGGCAATGCTTCCTGCGGTAGGATATGTTATGAAAGTGAATGCACTAAAGTCATGGATAGATGAGCCGGAAAGTTCTTCGTTGATGCCCGTACTTTTTCTGGGACATGGTAGTCCTATGAATGCAATTGAGGATAATCAATTTGTGCAAGGCTTTAAGAAGATTGGTGATTCGTTGCAAACGCCGAAAGCTATTTTGTGTATCTCAGCACATTGGGAAACACGAGGCACTTTTGTTACCGCAATGGAACATCCGAGAACTATTCATGACTTTGGTGGCTTTCCAAAAGCATTGTTTGATGTACAATACCCTGCACCCGGAAGTCCGCAACTGGCAAGCGATGTAAAAGAAACGATCAAAAGCACCGCTGTAGAAATGGATCATCAATGGGGATTGGATCATGGTGCATGGAGCGTTATCAAACATCTATATCCGAACGCCAATATTCCTGTGGTGCAAATGAGTATTGACTATACAAAACCTGCGAGCTATCATTATGCTTTGGCAAAGGAGTTAGCTGCATTGCGAAGAAGAGGAGTGCTTATCATTGGTTCAGGAAATAATGTGCATAATCTTCGTATGGTTTCTTGGGAGAATTTGGATAAACCCGAGTTTGGTTTTGACTGGGCAATAGAAGCCAATGAAAAAATGAAAACATTCATTCGTGAAGGCAATTATCAAGCATTGATAGATTTTGATAAGCAAGGAAGAGCCTTCCAGCTTTCTATACCTACACCGGAGCATTATCTCCCCATGATTTATTCATTGGCTTTGCAAGAGAAAAATGAAGAAGCATTTATCTTCAATGATAAACCTATTGGTGGTTCGCTGGCGATGACATCGGTGAAGATTGGGTAGAAATGGTTACTCCTCGCAGAAATGACGTTATTACAACAAAAGCTCCGACAATCGGAGCTTTGTTTATCAAGAAAAAATAAGTTCTAATTCTTTACCGGCAAATAAGAATACTTCTTGCCATACTCTATCATCTGCTCATAGAAGCTTGTAGGATATTCCACTTTCACATCTATTACTTTATCGCCATT
>CBFGYQ010000009.1:0-16625 GCA_965652995.1 uncultured bacterium | reverse complement strand
ATTTACTTCCTTATCAACAGAAATAAGAAAGCTGTTACATGAACAAAAAAGATTTGAAGGAACTGTTTGATAAAATGAACTCACTGCATGTTGTAGTGGTTGGAGATGTAATGCTGGATAATTATTGGTGGGGAGAGGTAGATCGAATATCACCAGAAGGGCCAGTACCTGTTGTTGCTCTTCACAAGCGCGAAAGTCGTTTAGGCGGCGCAGCAAACGTAGCGCTCAACTGTAAAGCTCTCGGAGCAAAAGTGACTCTGGCAAGTATTGTAGGAGATGATAAAGACGGTGCATTATTGATAAGCCTGTGTAATGATGCCGGTATCAATTCGGAACTTATTCAAACAAGCACCTACAGACCCACTACTACCAAAACACGTGTCATCAGCCGCAATCAACAAATGATGCGATTGGACGAAGAGGTTTTAGATGAATTGTACACAGAAGAAGAACATCCTTTTATCAATTCCGTTTTAAAGTTCATCCAATTAGAAAAACCCGATGTATTGATATTTGAAGATTACAATAAAGGTTTGCTGAAGGAAAATGTGATACAACGCATTACTGACCACTGTAGAGAAACAGAAACAATAACTGCAGTTGATCCTAAAAAGAAAAACTTTCTCGCATATAAGAACGTCACCATTTTTAAACCCAACCTGAAAGAAGTAAAAGAAGGATTGAACATTTCTTTGGATGGAGTGAATTTGGATAATTTAAACCAAGTACACAACGCACTCTATGAAAAACTAAACCATGAAGTAAGTTTTATTACACTCTCTGAAAAAGGTGTTTTTTATCAGGACAAAACAGAGACTGCTATTATTCCAACGCATATCCGAAATATAGCAGACGTATCTGGGGCTGGTGATACTGTTATTGCTACTGCATCTATAGTCTATGCATTGACGAAAAATAGCCGCGTCATGGCTGAACTTTCAAATCTTGCAGGAGGGATGGTTTGTGAAGAAGTAGGCGTAGTACCTATCGATAAGAAAAAATTAGAAGAAGAGGCGGTATTGTACGCTAAATGATAAGGCTTGGATGATTCTTTGATTCTTGAATCGTTTCACTGAAACTTAGTTGGCTGCACTCCACATCATGCTAAGAGCCATATAAGCTTTTACCATTAAACCGGTAAGAGAAAGAGAGATTGTAGAAGTTGTGTTTTTCATTTTGTTTCGTTTGATGATGTAAAGATGTTGCAGCAAAACACACTGGAGAAATTTTTTACTGTGCTTAACCTTTGATTAAAAACTGGATAACAACTCGTTAATAAATGAAAGAAGCCCCGTGAAAACGAGGCTTGAACGAAAAAACAAAATATACAAGAAACCCTAACGAAAATATTTTTGTTGACATCACTATCTCATCCATCTACCACTTACTACTTTACCCTCCAAAAAGTTAGACGCCACTACCGGCTCTACTCTTGGCTCTCGCATTTCAAGAGTTGTAGTAACATTCTCTGTATTATTTCCAAAACCGCTTTGTATGTCAGTCATTCTAAAGATTACGAAAGCAGCTATGATCCAGTAGAAGTTCGTCTTTTTCATAATATTAGCTTTTGGTAGTAGTGAAATAATATTTACACCATAAAGCTATCTTCATGTGAAACCGATATTCCTACCAATTGTACGAATGGTAGGAACTACTGTATGAATGGTAGGAATAGGAAATAAACGGAAATCTAGTAAATGCTAGTTACTCATCAATTTGTAGCGAAGCTACTTAACAGGGATGTTCAAAAGCTGTTACCTATTAAACAAAATCTTAGCGTAGAAACTCGGTTTGCGAAACTCAGCACGTAGATCCATGTCTTTAAGCATTCCCGTCATAACATTAGTAAGCGATGGACTTTTGTTGGCTTTATTTACCAGCATATTCAAAAACCAAGGATAGCGGGATAGTTTTTGTAAGGTTTGGCTGATCTTTAATTCCGAAGAAATACGACCATAAAGTTTGTCGTCATAATTTTCTTTCAAGAAAGTAGCGTCAAACTTATTCTCTTTTATAGCATTTTCAATGGCGTAAGCTGCCAACATTCCACTATACAAAGCATTTCCAATACCTTCTCCACTAAAAGGATCAATAAGACTTGCCGCATCTCCTATCAATAAATAATTATCACCTGAAATGCTTCTATTCGTCACTGCCATTGGCAGCCCCCACCCTTGTATCTTTCCAACCAATTCTGCATTTTCGAAGCGATGTTTTATAGTAGGATTCACCGCAATAGCATTTAGCATTTGCTCCCGAAGGTTGATCTTCTTATTCCGTATTTGCTCAGAAAGGATGCCCACACCAACATTCATCATTCCGTTTGGTAATGGAAAAATCCAAAAATAACCAGGGAGCATTTCTTTAAGAAAATGGAGTTCAATATAATTGTCCTTATCCATTCCGGTGACATTCTTGTAATATGCTCTCAGACCAACAGTATATGATTTTTCAGAAATATTCGCATTTGTAAATTTCTTACGGACAATACTTTTATCACCATCTGCACCCACTATTAGTGGCGATGTTACTGTTATTGCTTTCTGTTCGTGTGTAAAATTTACCGTTACAATTCCATCAGTTGAATCAATAGACTGTATGTCCGCTCCCTGGTAAACTGTTGCGTAATTAGGATCTAGTTTGCTGAACAAATAATTGTCAAAAACAATTCGTTTAGAAGTAAACCCAGGTGCTAATTCTCCCGGTCTATCCGTACTTCCATAAGCCACACGAATCGGTTTGCCATTCGGTGCTGCAAATACACACCCCTGACTTGGAGTAAAATTTTCTGGTTGTTTAAAAATTTCTTGCAACCACTCAGGATTTGCTTTGCGAAGTACGAAAGCCGTTTTACCACTTAGGGCATCCCCACACACTTTATCTCGTGGAAAAACAGCTTTATCAATAATTACATGTTTTATTCCAGCTTTCGATAGAAATACGGAAGTTCCTACACCGGCTGGTCCTGCACCAATAATAATGACAGGAGTCTTTATATTTTCAGTCATTCTAAATCTTGTATCAAACTTTTATTACACCTGAAACACTCCACCTTTCCATTCTTTCTGTATCGGTGCTTGATTGGCAGCGGCTATCGCTTCTGCTATTCTGCTGCGAGTGTCTATCGGGTCAATGATTTCATCCACCCAAAGTCTTGCGGCTGCGTAGTATGGTGTGGTTTGTGAAGTATATCGTTCCGTAATTTTTGTAAGTAGCTCTTTTTCTTTTTCCGGTTCAATGGTTTCCCCTTTCGCTTTCAAAGAAGCTACTTGTATTTGTAAAAGTGTTTTAGCTGCTTGCTCGCCGCCCATCACTGCAATTTTTGCATTAGGCCATGCATAGATAAAACGAGGATCGTAAGCTTTGCCACACATTGCATAGTTGCCCGCACCGTAAGAATTACCAATAATTATCGTGATCTTAGGAACAACAGAATTGGCTACAGCATTCACCAACTTTGCACCATCTTTAATGATACCCGCATGTTCGCTTCTGCTACCCACCATAAATCCGGTCACATCTTGCAAAAACACTAACGGTATTTTTTTCTGGTTGCAGTTTTGAATGAAACGCGCTGCTTTATCTGCACTGTCATTATAAATAACACCACCGAGCTGCATTTCTTTTTTACCGCTTTTCACAATCGTTCTTTGATTGGCGATAATACCAACAGCCCAGCCATCAATTCGTCCGTAGCCACAAACTATCGTTTTTCCATAGTCTTGTTTGAACTCATCAAACTCACTTTTGTCTACTATCCTATGAATTACTTCTAGTACATCATAAGGCTTTGTATTATCTACACTTACAATACCGTAAATTTCTTTAGGGTCTTTTTGTGGTGCTTCTGGTTTTATTCTATCAAACCCTGCGTGTTCTGTATCACCCAATTTATCCATGATGCGTTTCACTTGATCCAGACATTCTTGCTCTGTATCAAATTTATAATCTGCAATACCGCTTATTTCCGTGTGGGTTTTCGCGCCACCTAATGTTTGAATATCTACATCCTCGCCAATAGCAGCTTTTACCAAATAAGGCCCTGCAAGGAATATTGATCCGTTGCCTTCTACCATTAAGGTTTCATCACTCATAATCGGCAAATAAGCACCACCAGCAACACAACTGCCCATCACAGCAGCAATTTGTGTAATGCCCATCGCACTCATCACCGCGTTATTTCTAAATATTCTACCAAAATGTTCTTTATCAGGAAATATTTCATCTTGCATAGGAAGATATACACCGGCACTATCTACAATATAAATAACAGGTAATCTATTCTCCATCGCTATCTCCTGCAAACGAAGATTTTTCTTGCCACTTATCGGGAACCACGCACCAGCTTTTACAGTATTGTCGTTAGCAATAATCATACAACGACGACCACTTACATAACCTACACCACCAACCGTTCCACCACTTGGGCAGCCACCTTCTGCTGCGTACATTTCCCAACCGGTGAATGAGCCAATCTCTGAAAAAACACTATCCTCATCTATTAAATATTGGATACGCTCGCGAGGTGTCATTTTCCCTTTCTCTTTTGCTTTGTCTATAGATTTCTTACCACCACCAAGCGAAACCTGTGCATGTCGTTGCTTCATTTGACTCACTGCAAGCTTCATTGCATCTTCATTCTTGTTGAATTCCAAGTTCATATCCTCAATTTGGTTTGGGGGCAAAGATATATTTTACGAGAACATACCACAGTAAAACTTATAGTTCAAGTATAAAACTGTAAATAAGTTGACAGGAAAGTTTAGTGATAACTGTCGTAACTATTATGGAAGAAAAGTATATGTATAGCTAATGATAGGAAAAGATATATAGCCTTCTCTAGTAAATGGCAATGACCATCCTATGGTTTATAGCTGAACAGAAAGAACGATGCAAACTAAGATGCTAACGTAAACTGCGATTTTTTGAGTGGCTGTGTTCATTTCGTTTGTGTTTGATGATGCAAAGATGTAATCGCCAACCGCCTCGAAGAAATTTTCAACACTACTTAACCCTAGTTTTACAACTGCTTAACTGCCTGTTAGAAATCGGATAACGAGTGATTAAGAATTGATTTTGCCTTTCAAATAACTCAAACAAAAAAAGTTTGATGAAATCACTTTCACCAAACTTTATTAAAAACCATATTAGATATTAACCCGTTGTGCGATTAACTTATAAAGTAAAAACCGCCTAAAATGTGCGTCATTGCAGCGATGATAGATGTTTTTCAGCTGAGTAGCGATAGCTGCAATCTCCTAATTGATCAAAAATGAGATTGCCGCTCACTCTATTTAGCATTTTATCAATTTTCACCGCGGCAATGACGCGAATATGTTTTATTTATGACGATTTTCAATCGCACAACGGGTTAGATATTACCTAAAAACAATACCCAATACACAAACCGGTTCTGATACCAAGCATAGGTAATTTCCCACTCACTTTTATGCCATTGTTATTAATGTCTGTTTCAAATTCGTTGCCATTATAGCCAATACCATCCAGGGACTCTTCAATTTCTTTTCTATCATCAGCACTAAGTGTAGAGAGATCCGTATTGGCTTCCAGATTCATCTTCATACTACCATAGGATGGCCCGATTATCCACCAATCTATCAGGAACGAACTTCCAAAATGCCACTGAGCACCTAGCAGTAGTCCTCCAGAGATTGTGTTAAGTTTTCCGGAAAAATCAATATTCCTTGTATTACCATTGTCTTCACGAAAGGCGTAAGTCCAACTCAGTCCATTGCCTCCAATTCTTAAATAAGGAGCTACATAAAATCCATTCAGTGGTTTCTTGCCAAAATAATAACGAAACTCGGGAGTGATACCCCAGCTACTGGCTTTTGCATTATCTATAAAATCATTCGCAATAGTATCTTCATCACCTACTGCATTACTAATAGAGCCTTTGAATGGAAGAGTACTTTTGGGTTGAATACGTAACCCCATACAAACACTCATATTTTCATTAAGTCCTCGTTCATATTGCAATGAGAAATTTTTCAATGGTAAAGCAAATAAGTTTAGCTTGATGTTGTTTTGTTTAAAATCGATCGCAGTCTTGGTATCTTGAGCAAAAGCAATCGAAAAAAAATGCAGACAAAGTGCAGATAAAATAATTCGTTTCATAAATATTTTTTTGAGGTAATAAAGCGCAAATATATATTTTGAATCACGAGAAAGAAAAGGTGTTTTCAACCTAAAAATTATTTATGCTTGTTTATAAATAATGAATTCATTTTTTTTCACAATACACCTAACGCAGCTTTTGTAACTTTACCCTTACTAAACTCACAACTTACATGAATACCAGTCGTAACTTGTATGTAGATATGCCCATTAAAACCAAAGCATGGACTTGGTCGATAGGCATACATATTATTTTATTAATTCTTTTCTTACTAATAAAATATTCAACACCGGTTGTGATGCCTGTAGAAGAGTTAGGTATGGAAGTGAATTTGGGAACCAGTGATGATGGTAGTGGATATGACCAACCTATGGATATGGATGATCCTGCTTCAGCAGTAGCAATGCGTAATAGTTCGGCAGCTGCAATGCAAGAAACAAATGAGAAAGAATTTTTAGAATCTGACGAACCAGATGCGCCGGTTGTGAGGAGGAATGTGAATACTGTAAACGATAGACGAAATCCTGCGCCTGCAACATCAAGAACGACCAATACCACTAGAAACACAAACAACAGTTCTACCAATACTACTCAACAAACTCAACGACCAAGATATGTGTATGATGGTGCCAATGGCAGAGGTGGTAATAGTGCAACAAGTAATCAACCAGGAACAAGTGAAGGAAATACAACAGGTGATGGAGACAGAGGTGTCCCCGGTGGCACACCCGGAGCATCGAATTACACAGGCTCTCCCGGACCAGGCACAGGAGGGATAAGCCATACCTTATCGGGTAGAGATATTACTCCAAAAAGATTTTCCGCGGAGTTTAATGAAGGTGGTAAAGTAGTGATTAGAATAAAAGTTGATAGAAATGGCAATATAATTTCTAAGACTGTAAGAAGCTCACCAAGCAGCACATTAACGAAAATTGCTTTGCAAAAATTGAGTCAAGCTAAATTTAGCGCTAGTCCGAATGCAGCTCCAGAGCAATTTGGCGATATTACCATTGTTTTTAAAACTCGCTCCTAAACAACTCTATGGAGAAATTTCCAAACTACGATTTAACTCTGGATTACCTCTATGAACAGCTTCCCATGTTTTCAAAAATGGGAAAGGATGCCATAAAAAAAGACCTTACCAATATCAAAAAACTTTGCACCGCTTTTGGGAATCCTCAAGAACAATTCAAATCCATACACATAGCCGGAACGAACGGCAAAGGCAGTGTCTGTCATATGCTTGCTGCTATTCTTCAACAGTCTGGCTATAAAACAGGACTTTATACTTCACCACATCTGATTGATTTTAGAGAACGATTCAAGATAAATGGGAAACTGATTTCTAAAGATTGGGTCGTAAATTTTGTAAATAGCAACAAGTCACTAATTGAAGATATACAACCATCTTTTTTTGAGATAACTGTAGCAATGGCGTTTGTTGCTTTTGCTGAAGAACACGTAGATGTTGCCATCATCGAAACAGGATTAGGAGGTAGATTGGACAGCACTAACATTATTACTCCCCTACTCTCCATCATCACCAATATCAACTATGACCACCAAGACATACTGGGAAATACATTAGCAGAAATAGCTAAAGAAAAGGCTGGTATCATTAAGCCAAATGTACCAGTAGTAATAGGAGAAGAGAATGAAGAAACCATGCGTATTTTCCTTGAGGCTGCTATGCGCAACAATAGTAAATTGTACTATGCGCAACCCGTTTGGGATTTGGTAAAAACTAAACAATCTTCAATACATCAACACTTCAAAATAATACATCGTGCGCAGCGAAAAATGTATGATGTAAAAACAGACCTGCTAGGAGACTATCAGCAACAAAATATTCGTACAGTATTGGCAGCAATTGAAGTACTTGATACCACTACCGATTTGAAGATCGATTTTGAAAATGTTTTATCAGCTTTAGCGAATGTAAAAGCTATTACAGGGCTTGCGGGGAGATGGGATGTATGGCAAATACAGCCATTCGTGGTAGCAGATGTTGCACACAATGCCGCAGGAATAAAACATGTAATGCAACAATGGCAAAAGGTAGATGCCGACAAGAAAAAAATTGTAGTCGGTTTTGTGAAAGATAAAGATGTTGTAGAAGCACTTAGTCATTTCCCCAAAGAAAACACTTATTACTTCTGTAATGCTGCAACGCCGAGAGCCTTACCAGCAGAGACATTGCAAGTAATTGCAAATAATGTTGGGCTTACAGGAAACTACTATCCCTCAGTGAGGGATGCAATAGATGCTGCAATGAGAGATATGACCAAAGAAGATGCTTTATTGATAACAGGCAGTTTCTTTGTAGTAGGCGAAGCCATGGAAAAAACTAAGCTTGATGCTGTTCTTTAAAGAAATCAACAGTTCTCTTTAATCCATCCAAAAAACGCTGTGTAGGCTTGTAACCAAACAAGTTTTCTGCAAGAGAGATATCGGCCAAAGAATTTCTTATATCACCCGCTCTTTCTTCTCTGTAAGTTGCTTTGTGTTGACTACCCAACATTTCTCTTATTGATTCATATAAAAAGTTCACGGAAAAATTTTCACCTACTGCAATGTTATAAGATTTGCCAAATGCTTCCTTATTATTTGTAAGCATTCCTAAGACATTTGCTTGCACAGCATTTTCAACGTAAGTAAAATCTCTTGTTTGCTCACCATCTCCATTGATATAAACCGGTGTATGATTGAGTATACCGCTGACAAATAATGGAATCACCGCAGCATAAGGTCCATCGGGATCTTGTCGCGGGCCAAATACATTAAAATAGCGAAAACCAATCACGTTCATTCCATATAAATCTGCAAATACATTAGCGTACAACTCGTTAGTTTTTTTTGTAACAGCATAAGGAGAAAGTGGATTACCTACTCGTTCTTCTCGCTTAGGTAAATTGGGCTCATCACCATAAACAGAAGAGGAAGACGCGTACACAAATGTTTTCACTGAACCACTGTCTTTGGCTGCAGTAAGCATATTCAGAAAACCGAACACATTCACATGATTGCTCGTAACGGGGTCTTTTATAGAGCGAGGTACAGAACCCAAAGCAGCTTGATGTGAAACATAATCCATACCCTCACATGCTTTTTTACAAGTTTCAAAATCGCAGATATCACCTTCCATCATCTCAAAAGCTGCATTTTCTCTGAAAGGAGCAATATTCTCTTTAAATCCTGTCAAAAAATTATCTAAGACGCGAACCTTTTTTGCGCCATTCTTTAAAAGATACTCAACAATATGAGATCCAATAAACCCCGCACCGCCTGTAATAAGAAAGGAACTGTTGCTAATATCTTGATGATTAAATTTCATATTTTTTTGAAATGAGGCTGCAAGATAATGATCTAATCACACCTTCACTCTATTAAATAAAGATTTTAATCCCTAACAAATCTCCCCCTCTTTGTCTTCTTCCTTCCATTGCTTATTTTTGACACGTCCAAAAAAACGCTCCTCCATTTGAAGACGCTGCTGAACTCTACACAACTTGACATAACGCTTCAGCGACTGGCGCACGAATTAGTAGAAAACCATTTTGACTTTTCTGATACAGCCATCATTGGTTTACAGCCTCGTGGTGTTTGGCTTTCTGATAGACTGGCCGAGTCCTTAAAAAATATTACGAAGAAAAAAGAGATTGCCTATGGAAGATTGGACATTACTTTTTACAGGGACGATGTTCATCAGGAAGGAGCGATGCAAGTACCTTCTCAAACAGATATAAATTTTAGTGTCGAGGATAAAAAAGTGGTATTAATAGACGATGTGCTACATACCGGCAGAACTGTTCGCGCTGCGATGGATGCCTTGCTTGCTTTTGGAAGGCCGAAAAATGTAGAATTGCTTGTATTAGTTGATAGACATTACAGTCGAGAACTTCCTATACAGGCTGACTATGTAGGGATGATGGTAGATACCATCATATCTCAAAAGGTAAAAGTGAATTGGAAAGAAAAAGATAAAAAGGATGAAGTAATATTAATTGATTAAAAATTACTACCCACTAAATGTCGCTATCGGTAAAACATTTGTTAGGAATAAAAGAACTCAACCAAACGGATATTGAAACTATATTCCGCACAGCTGATAATTTTAAACAAGTATTACAACGCCCGATAAAAAAAGTACCTGCCCTACGCGACACAACTATCGCCAACGTTTTTTTTGAAAATTCAACGCGCACACGAATCTCTTTCGAATTAGCTGAAAAAAGATTAAGTGCTGATACTGTAAATTTTTCCGCATCAGGTTCCTCTGTGTCAAAGGGAGAAACGTTGATCGATACCGTCAACAATATTCTGGCAATGAAAGTGGATATGGTGGTGATGCGACATTCGGCAAGCGGTGCCCCTTGGTTCCTTTCCAAATACATAGACGCAAGCATCATCAATGCAGGTGATGGTACCAATGAACATCCTACACAAGCTTTACTGGATGCATTTTCTATGCGAGAGAAATTAGGTGATTTAAAAGGAAAAAGAATTGCCATCATAGGCGACATCATGCATTCACGTGTTGCGTTGAGTAATATTTTCTGTCTGAAAAAATTAGGTGCAGAAGTGATGGTCGCAGGCCCTCCTACTCTTATTCCAAAGCACGTAGAATCCCTTGGCGTAAAGGTGGAATATGATGTCAAGAAAGCATTGCAGTGGTGTGAAGTTGCTAACGTGCTTCGTATACAACTGGAGCGACAAAGCAAACCCCTCTTCTCTACCCTTCGCGAATACGGACTCTATTACGGCATTGATAAAAAAATGCTGGATAGCATCAAAAAGGAAATCATTGTTATGCACCCCGGACCTATCAATCGTGGTGTGGAACTTGCTTCTGACGCGGCCGATAGCAAGCAATCTATCATACTTGAGCAGGTAGAAAACGGTGTAGCGATACGGATGGCAGTTATTTATTTACTATCTGGAAAAAGAGAACCTCTTAATTAATTAGTGCTGTTATAATCACTCCTACTAATATTAGAAAAGCGGGGACTGTGATAATTGCTAATAAAAAAGGAATAATCATTTCCCAAAAGGCCTTTCTTTTAGCTCTAGCATCTGCGGGGTTATAATAGTTCCAAGTTTGCATACACAATAGCTTTGAATACAAAGCTGAGAATAACATTCCTTGTATATGGAATTTAAGTTGTGATTAACATTGTATTATCATTACAGATTTTTGCTAATCACTATACATTGCTTTCTGACTAATATACAAGTCAGGAAATACTACTTTTGCTGTTCACAAATGCAATGAATTTCGTAGTGCATAACAGAAAAGATATAAAACCTATAAAAGATGAATCTAAAGAGCTACAAATAACATTCCTTTTGTGGGTTTCACTATTTGCGATGATTTCCACTTTCGTATTTGCAATGATTGCAGGGCCTAATATTTGTCATGCTATAAATATTTGTGCTTTAGCGATAACAATTGTTGTTGTAATCAAATGGTTGAATAACAACGATAAAATGAAAATCAAAAGTGGTAAAGTGGCATTGATAATATTTAATATCATCTTCAGCCTTTGGTTAATGTCAATTAAGTATGGGTATTTCAATCGGCACTATAAAAACTTTTTTGAAATTGTAGTGAATTAGTCTGGGAAAAATTACCGAATTACTGTTTCAAATACAAATCAAAATAATCAGTGATCTTCTGCATCAAATGCGCTCTGTCTTTTCCACGCACATTATGCTCATAACCTGGGTAAACAAAATAATCTACTTGCACATTTTCATCTACAGATTTCTTTAAGAAATTAATACTGTGCTGCCAAACCACTACGTTATCGTCGGTTCCGTGTATCAAGAGCAATTTGCCTTTTAAGTTTTTCACTTTGGTCAAAAGGTTTGCATCTTCATAGCCTTTAGGATTTTCTTGTGGAGTGTCCATATATCGCTCGGTGTACATCACTTCATACATTTTCCAATCCATCACCGGACCACCGGCTACACCCACTTTAAACACATCAGGATGACGAAGCATTAATGAAGTCGTCATAAATCCACCAAAGCTCCAACCATGAACGCCCATTCTATCAGCATCTACATAAGGCAATGATTTTAAATAAGCGACTCCTTTCAATTGGTCATTCATTTCCACCGTTCCGAGTTTTCTGAAGGTAGCTTGTTCAAATTTTCTTCCTCTGTTTTCACTACCACGGCCATCCATCGTAAATACAACATAACCACGCTGTGCGAGATATTCATACCAAAGATTACCGCTTTCAGGAAAGGTGTTTTTCACTAGTTGTACGTGCGGGCCATTGTATAGATAAACGATAACGGGATATTTTTTTGAAGCATTGAAATCTGTTGGTAGTATCAATTTTCCATACAGCGGCGTACCGTCATCAGCTTTGAGGGTTACATTTTTTATTTGTGGACGATCAAAATCTTTCAACGTGTTTGCAGCATTCAACAGTTCTTTTTTAGCTGTTCCGTCTGTGCTTCTAACCATACTCACTTTTGGAACTTTAGCTGAGGTGTAAGTATCATAAATATATTCGCCATCTTCACAAATACTTACTGTGTGTACACCCTCTTCTTTATCAATTCTGCGCATTGCAGCATTGTTGTAATTCACGGCATAAATGTGTTTTTCAAGTGGCGATTCTTTTGCTGATGTGATGATAACTTCATTCGTCTTTTCATTGAAACCAACGATTTCATTCACTTCATAGCTTCCTTTTGTTAGCTGTTTTAAGAATCCTTTATTGACATCATACAAGTACAGATGCGGATAACCGTCGGCAGTACTCCACCAAATAAATTTATTGTTGTCATTCGGTAAGAAGGTCAAAGAATGTAAAGGCTCTACATAAGTTTTACTTTCTTCATCAAATAGGGTTTTGATTTTTTCTCCGGTGTTTGCATCATATTGATTGAGCCAAAGATGATTTTGTTCGCGATTAAGGATGGCAATGTAAATGTATTTCTCATCAGGACTCCAAGTAACAGAAGTGAGATAGTGGTCTTTGCCTTTACCGGTATTCATTTCCACAGTCTTTCCTGTATTCATATTATAAACTCGAAGCGTTACAACATGCGATGTGCCACCTGCCATCGGGTATTTGATGTTCGTGTTTTTTGCAGGAGTTTCATTCCAGTTGATAATAGGATAATCATTCACCATCGTTTGATCCATTCTGTAATAAGCTACATGATTTCCATTGGGTGAAAAGAAAATTCCGTTATCAATTCCAAATTCATTTCTATGCACACCTTCGCTAGCCCCATTTATGATGTTTTTGTCTTCATCATCGGTTAGTTGTTTTGCTCTCGTATCTCTATCGAAAAGAAAAAGATTATTATCTAGCGTATAAGCTATTTTTTGCGATTTATCTACATGAAGGTTTTTGTAACCATCAGGAAGTTTATGCCAAAGTTTAGTATTGTAATCATCCCCATCTTTTGTACAAAGCACCAATTGCCCATCATCTTCAAACCAAAAATTACTTTTATCGATCCAAACAAATGCAGGTAAGGTTTTCAGCGGTTTTCGATCTTTAGTAACGTACTCTAATCTATCCAACGTCATCAATGTATCTGTTTTCATAGAAGGGAAATTCGTTCTGATCCATGCACTTTCACTACCCACTTTCACCACTTGGCAAAAATTATGTGTTCCGGGTTGCCATGTAGCTTGTTTAATACTTTTTAGAGCGAGGGTCGTACTCATTCCATTGGTAGCTTCGGCGATGGTGTATTTTCTGGATTGCGCATCAACATTCACAGCCAATAAAACCGCAACGGGAACAAGGTATAATTTTTGAAAACTCATATTATTGTTTAAAACTGGTGCAAACTTAAAATTTAACTTGCAAGTTTTTTAGTCTCAAAAAGGGTGAAAATTAGATCGATGATTTTTAAAAGATTTTGGGGTGTAATGATATTGGCAATCATTGCAATGAAGGCAAACGCCCAAAATTCTCATTTCAATTCAGATGAATTTTGGAATCGCTGCTCATTAGTAATTGATAGAGATGTAGAAATCACAGCAAATGATACTGTCGCGATTATAGCCAGCAACAGAGTTTTCAATGATACTGCTTTAAGGTTTTTACCGGATGAATGCGGAAGGCGGGTCAATTATTTTGTGGTTTATAGCAATGATGGAAAATGGAAAGTATTTCGAACAAGGGATTTGGCAACAGCGATCAATTACATTCCTGAAAAAAATAAAGATTGGGTAATTTATACAGAAGGCATGGGAAAGCTCTTCACGTCTGCAACCGACAGAGCCATGCGGATGAACGCACAATATGGTGTAAATGTTATCATGCTTGATTATCCCAGTATCAAAGCCAAATGGAGAAGAACACGCAACTATTATTTTTCAAAACATCATGCATCTATTGCCTACAAAGATTTTGCTCCTGTTTTCGACACTATAAAAACTCTCAAACAACAGAAACTATTAGGTCACAAATCTTTGAATCTATTCTTTCACAGCATGGGAAATATCGTTCTTGAAAAATTAGTAAAAAATAATAGGATCAGTTTCTTAAATAAAGACATTTGGGTAGATAACCTCATTCTTAATGCGCCATGTGTTCCTCAACGGAAACATCGTGAATGGCTAGACAAGATCAATTTTGCCAAACAAATTTATGTGCATTACAACCCGAACGATTTTACATTAGGTGGCGCGTATTTTATGAGTAAATGGAATCAGCTTGGCATGAAAGTAAAACGACCGATCAGCAAAAAAGCAACTTACATCAATTTTGAAACATTAGTAGGCAGGAGACATAGTAATTTTTTAAACCTCCACAACTATCCTCCACAACCGAAAGCGGCAATTAAACTTTATGACCAATTGTTTCATGGCATGAGTTTAGACACTAGTGATACAACAATGTTCAGACCATCTATTTACCGGAAAATTGGTTGGGACATATTATCTGACAGCAACAATTAAAACTTCAATAACCAAAGTTGGCTAAGCTCGTCGAAGCCACTTAATCTTAAAACTTTTAAAAAATGTGGCAAGAAAAAAACAACTCACTTTATCGCACATTCGAATTCAAAGACTTCAAAGAAGCATTTGCTTTTATGGGAAAAGTCGCTGATTTAGCAGAAGCCCAAAATCATCATCCTAAATGGACAAACGTTTATAACAAACTGGAAATTTGGCTTAGTACGCACGATGCCGGAGATATAGTAACTGAAAAAGACAGAAAGTTGGCGGAAGCTATCGATAAGATTCAGTTATAAAAATTTATTACAAAAAAAATTCCGGCAGCTAGAAAACCGCCGGACTAAACCCTATGAAAAAAATCTGTAACGGATAGCAAAAAATATCTTGCATTATGCCGTTCTTGCGAATATCCGAAAAATAATCCTTAATCGGTTTCATTAATTGGGAATTTTTTGAAAGCTTAATATTGGGGACATACAGAAGTTGCTACTCAATCAATAATCTCTCTGTACCAACAAGCACATCATTTTTGTAAATGTTTATAAAATAAACTCCCTGTATCAGTGACTTTGTATCTAAAGAGATTTTCTTGTCATATTTGACTTCTTTAAACAAACATTCTCTTCCTAAAAGGTCTGTAATAGAAATTTTTACATCAGGTTGCTTATCGGCCAGCTCAACTACTACGTACTCATCAGCAGGATTGGGGTAGATTTTCAATGAAAGTTTATGTTCATTTTTTGAAACAGCCGTAGGTGCAGGGAAGTCATATTTAGCAATATAAGTAACTGTGCTGTCTCCGGCTTTTGTAAACAATCCTCCTGCGTACAATACATTTTTGTAAAACGCCAAAGAATAAACAAAACTATTCATCCCTTTGCCCACATCATTAAACACTCCGTTACTCATGGAAGCAATGTTGTTTGTAGAAGTACTTCCTGAAGCACTGAACGAACCGCCAACGTATAATTTATCATTATCTCCTTTCAAACTAAGAACCGCATTATCATTAAAACCAACACCTACATTTGTCCAAGAACTTCCTGTCCATTTCGCAATTCTATTTGCTGTATTTCCATCCATATTTATAAATACACCACCTGCATAAAGTTCATTTTTGTATACAGTCAATGTGTAAATAGTACCATCTTTAAGATTACTTCCAACACTATCCCAATCAGTTCCATTCCAGCGTGCTACATACTTTACATGTTTTCCTCCTACGGAATCAAATGCTCCTGCTACATACAGTTGATTATTAAATACAACCATGGAATGTACAATATCATTTGTACCACTCTGAAGACTATCCCAATCAGTACCATTCCAGCGAGCAATATTATTCACTACTTTACCTCCGGCGGTCTCAAAGCCACCGGCTACATACAGCTCACCATTATACACAACCATAGCCCTTACGTTGCAATTTCCTGTTGTAAAATCTAACGAATCCCAACTATTTCCATTCCATCTTGTAAAATAATTCCTGCTCTGATTGCCTGATTTTGTAAAGGTTCCACCTGCATAAAGCTGTTGATTATAAAC
>CBFGYQ010000008.1:0-17213 GCA_965652995.1 uncultured bacterium | reverse complement strand
TGATGAACCTACATGAGCAGCATCCGCATTACGATTGGAAACAAAATAAAGGCTATGGAACGCTACAGCATCGTAAATACATTAAGCAATATGGCTTTTCGAATTATCATCGAAAGACATTTCGGGTGAATTTGGACGTAGTAAATATGGAATAGAATTATTGATGGCTGTTGCTTGTTTTCTTCTTTCTATTGAGGATTTTTCCGATAAAAGGACCAATAAGATTTGCAAAGAAAATAATGATAACAACCTGAAATAGGCTTAGATCTTTTTCAAAGAAAAAATCCTTTACTTCCTCAAAATAATTCATAAAATAGTTTTAGAGTTGAAGAATGTATTGAATTACTATGAAGTTAATGGTATAAAGTTAATAGAAAAAATAAGTGGAAATAGAAATTAAGCCAACGGTAACTCCACTTCAAACACAGCACCCGTAGGCTTATTGTCCTTCACTGTGATTTTGCCATTGTGTTCTTTAATGATTTTCTCTGTAAGATATAAACCAAGACCTGTTCCTTTTGACGTTCGTGTTTCTTCATTCCCAACACGGTAAAATTTTCTGAAAATTTTTTGTTTCTCTGCATCAGCTATTCCATTGCCATGGTCGTAAACACGGAAGTAAAGTTTTTTGTGCTTAGTGAATGTGTGAACTACAATAGAATCCGTTGAGTATTTTACGGCGTTTTCGATCAAGTTGTTTACAGCCATTTGAAGCATCAATTTGTCGGCTGTAATAGTTGCACTTCTTGCTTGGAAATTCAGGGTAAATCTATCAGGATAGCGCTGTACATAGGCATCGCTGATAGTTTCTATCAGGTCGTTAAAATTTAATCTTTCAAAAATGGCTTTGTATTGCTTGCCTTCCATCTGCGAAGCCATCAAAATATTATTGCAAAGACCGTTTAACCGATTACTTTCCTTGATACATTTATCTATCAGCAAAGCTCTTTTCTCATCATCCAATTTATGCTTTTCCATTGTTTGGAGGTTGAGCTTCATAGCAGCTATTGGCGATTTTAATTCGTGTGTTACCGAAAGCATGAAATTAGTTTGCTGTCTGGAAAGCTTGGTGCTGCGTCGGTATGAAGAATACACAACGCTGGCACCAATAAAGATGATTAGCAAAAAAGTACTTCCTTCACCTACATACTGTTTTATACGCCTTACACGTTTATCCTCGTAGCCGGCTTTAGCTTCATTAAACTGTTTTGCATGTGCGATACTATCTACCTGTGTGCGTAGATGCAGCAGCTCTTGATCGTATATTTTTTCACTTTGTTTATAAAGACTGATACCCCAAAATACCAATGCTGCTACAATATATGCTAGCAACAAGCTGTATAATGTAGTAAAGATGCTCATGAAGCAGTGCGTTTGTTTGCTTTGCGATGCCCCGCGTTGGCAACACGCAGTCCTACCGTCAGTATTTCAGGTAAAGGATTTGTTCGCATATTTTGTTCAAAGCGAATTTCGTAAATGCCGGGTTTTGTAAAAATCATCGGATTGTCATCTTTTGTGATGGGCATTCTTTGCTCCCATATTTCGCCCATGCCGCGTCCCAACCATTTGCCGGAATTTTCTGCAAGAGGTATTTCAATTCTTGATTTTTGGAATGAGTCTGCACCGGGTTGTTTTGTATGAATCCACATCCAAATATTAGAAAATGGATAAGCATCTGTATGACGAATGATAAAATACAGATTATACATTGCAGAGGTGTCTTTTATCTCAAATTTGAAACTCTGTTTGTTATTATAAGTCCATTGGTTTTTGGGTAATGCATGGCTCTCTTGATAATAAGGCGAAGGCATGCAGCCGTTTAGGGCGATTGCAAAGCAGAGTACTATTGAAACTTGGAGAAACTTTAATGGGTGCATTTAGCTGCAATTATAACACATTCAAAATTTGTTCTTTAGCTTTTTCTAGCTCATCTTTCATTTCTATAACTATTTTTTGGATGTCGGCATGATTCGCTTTAGAACCAAGTGTGTTTATTTCTCTACCTACTTCTTGCAAGATGAAACCTAATTTTTTGCCTTTGGCAATTTCTTTTGTGTTGAGCGCTTCATTGAAATAATCACAATGCTGAGCTAGTCTTATTTTTTCTTCCGAAAAATCTATTCGTTCCAAGTAATAGATCATCTCCTGCTCAAAACGATTCGCGTCTACATTTTCATTACCCACCATTGTAGCTAATGACTGCTGTAACTTGTTTTTTATTTTTTCAGCACGCTGTGGTTCAAGAGGAAGAATTTTTTCAAGTAGTTTTTGAATTGTTGAAATTCTTTGCAGCAAATCTTTTTCAAGCATCATCCCCTCATCTTTCCTATGTTTCATTAGTTGATCCGCAGCTTGGTTGATAAGCTCCATTACGCCTGTCCATTCGTTTTCGGGTAATACATCTTGATCTGCAGCAATTACTTCTGGCATACGCATGATAGTGGAGAGAATGTTGTCTTCTATAATGCCTAAGTCGTGTGAGATCTGCTTCATGCCTTGATAATAATATTTTGCAAGATCTGTATTAATAAGCATGGGTTTTGAAGCACCGTCTTGCTTTATGGCGATATTAAAATCTATTGAACCTCTTACCAATTTTGCAGCCAACATATTTCGCAGATCCAATTCGTAGGAACGTAGGACAGGGGGTAATTGTTTAGCACCCATTTCAAACTGTTTACCGTTCAACGATTTAATCTCCACCACTATCTGCCGACCATTCACATTCCCTTCTGCACGTCCAAAACCCGTCATAGAATAAAGCATAGAAAACTATTTAAAAACAAAAATCTGCAAAGGTTTCCCAATAAAAAAATATTGAGGTGGTTCTTTTTTTAAATGAACAGTCAGTTAAAGCGTAGGCAGACTAAAGTGAATTCAAAATCAACTATACAGTCCTCCGTTTATAGAAATCACCTGTCCCGTTATATAAGATGCTTTTTTAGAGGCTAAAAACTGAACAAGATCAGCGACTTCTTCTGCCTCGCCAAAGCGTTGCATAGGAATCATTTTAGCCAAATCTTTTTCATTCAGTTCTTCTGTCATATCAGTCTTTACGAACCCTGGAGCAATGGCATTAACAGTAATGTTTCTTTTGGCTATTTCTTGTGCTAGGGCTTTAGTAGCACCTATCATACCTGCTTTAGCCGCAGAGTAGTTTACCTGCCCCGGCATTCCCTTCAAACCACTTAAAGATACCATGTTGATTATGCGACCATAGCGGCTCATCAGCATCGGGTTCAGAACTGTTTTGGTTACGTTGTACATTCCTTGAAGACTAGTATTGAGTACGTCGCCCCATTGTGTATCTGTCATGCTCATCATCAACGTATCTTGTCGTACACCTGCATTGTTTATCAGTACTTCAATAATGTCTTCTTTATGTTCTGCCATCCAGCCACCCAGTACATCTTCTACTTCTTTCTTGTTAGCTACATCAAATTGTAAAATCTCAGCTTGTACATTGTGTTGTTTCACCAATTCTGCGGTTTCGTCGGCTGCTGCTTTGTTGCCTTTATAGTTTATAAGAATATTATAGCCCAATTCAGCCAATTTTATACAAGCCAATCTACCAATCCCTCTAGAGCCACCTGTTACTAATGCGTATTTCATGATGTTATTAATTGTCTACAAATAAACAAAAATGTTTTAGTTGTAATGTTGGTAGTTTGTGAAGGGTTAGAATAGCAATAAAGGTATCACTTGAAAGAATATGCTTTCAGGTAATTCATTTCGATCTTACCACTACTGGCTTTTACCAAATAGTATTCATAAAATTTGGGGTCATTTTCACCATAGTTGAATCCAATGATGTACGAAAACGGTTCCGAGCCTTCTTTCATTTTAGGAATAATTCTTTCAGTACCTCCTCGTGGAAAAGTAAGTTGTGTTGTAGCATCATTATGTCCATAGCGTACCACTACATCGTAAGTGCCTTGGCGTGTGTATTCATTTGCTACCAACTTTACCGAGTATTGTAATTTATTGAGTGCATCGGGGATAGGCATGCTATCTGCAAGGAGTACTGTTCCAATGGGTAAAACCTTTATTTCTTCAGTAGTCTCTGCTTGTTCTTCCTCTTGTTGATTTGCTTCTATCTTGTATTCGCAACTCCAAAAACTAATAACCAGAACCAATAATATATATGCCTTTTTCATAAAAGGGTAAAAATAAAGGACATGAATTTGTTTAGGAAAAATTATTGCACAATAAATTTCTTCACCGCTTTTTCATGCGTTTGTGCGTCTGAAAGTTGAAGATAATAAACACCTTTGGCCCATGCGCTAACTTTTATAGTTTGCTGTCCGTTGAGTAAGCCATTCCATACAGTTTGCCCTAAAGTATTTGTGATTCTCAGAACAAGTTTATTGTTGTGCTTGCTGATGATGTTGATCGATTCAGATGCAGGATTGGGGTAGATGCTAAAAAAATCTTCATTGTTGACTTTTGGAACATTATTAAAGTCTGTAATGGTGAAATTACTGTTGCTGATGTCGAAGAAAACATTTCCGACAGCTTTTACTTTTACCCTAGCGTTTACAGTATTTATTGATACAGGAATACTTATGTTTTCTGATCCGTCATTCGGTGTATTGCTTGCTAAGATTGTAGGATAAGTGTATCCTCCATCCGTTGAAAGAAGTATATCAACACTTGTTGCATTGATAGGTGCTGTGTTTGTAGAGGAAACATCCCATGTAACAGTTTCTGTACTACCCGTTATCCAGTTGACATTTGTATTAGGTGAAGTGATTGCAAATGGAGAACCTGTATTGATAACATCTAAGTGTACCGTATCATCAGGAAAATTGAATGTACCTAAACCAGCCAACATATCTCTAACAGTAAGTTTGAATGTTAGAAATCGATTGTCTTCAGGAAGCTTTTCTCCTTTGTAATTAATGACATTATTAAGCAATTTAGGAAGTACAGTGAAAACTCTAGTTGGAGACAAACTAGGGTCAAAACTTCTGTAGATAGGTCCTTTTAAATTAGCATTGCTCCAGCCACTTCCCTTATTTCCTTTGTTCCATTGCTCCCAACAATAGTTGAGTACATCATGATCTGAGTCAATAACTGTCGGAGCGGTCAACTCGAAAGCTGTAAGAAATGGAATAGGGTAAGATTGTGTAAAGGCAGGTATTGAAGGGGGAATATTAGCTATAGTTGCCTGCACAGGACAAGTAGCTCCGTTATCAATAGTAATGTAATTAGATATTTCTACAAGACTTACAGCATGGAAATAGTCATCGCTATTGTTTTGCATATTATCTCCCGAAGCACAAATTCCGGTGTAAGCCATAAGAGTACTGCCACTACCGGGTTCAAAAGCAGTAGCCGCATTTACTGTATTCGATCCGCAACTGTTTGCATTAAACGTATGGTTCGCACCAAATTGATGCCCCATTTCATGCGCTACGTAATCTATGTCGAAAGGGTCACCAACAGGATTCGTAAGACCAGTAACTCCTTCAGCTTTATCGGAGTTGTTACACACACTTCTAAATTGAGCCTGTCCGCCATTTCCTGTACCAAACACATGACCGAGGTCATAATTTGCTGAACCAATAATGCTATTAATCGTATTCTGATTTTCAGTGAGCATGGCACTCGTATTCGTATTACTATAGGGGTCGCTTGATCCATTCAAATAAATAAGTGCATCGTTGTTGGCAATCAACTTCATGGTTACTGCCAATTCTCTTTCATAAACTCCATTTACTCGGTTTACGGAAGTGACCATTGCACTAAGCACATTTGCTTTTGTAAGACTCGATCCGGCAACAGCGGCTGCATATTCTCCCGTACATGCTAATGCTAAACGATATTCTTTTTTTGTAGTTCCATGTATCTTAAACGCCCTGTTAGAAAGCTCTGAATCTGCAAGCGTCATTGCTTTGATACCCAATTCATCAGTTGCATCGCCTACATGACATTCCATTTGTTTGCCGGCAGGTTTGGGATAATCTTTTTTGTAGTAGCAAATGTAAAATCCATCATTCGCATCACTGTAAGGGTCTATGAAGAAGGTGTTTTTAGCATCAAAGACTTTAGCATGAAAACCTTTATAAGTAAGATCAAGTTTTATTGTTGCCCCTTTATTGTCTAAAGCATAACCGGTAAAAGTTTTGATCTCAGGATATTTTTCTGCTAAAGCAATTTCCATCATAGGCGTTTCCCATATTTTGAAAGTTCTCATCTTTCCATCAGGTGTTGGAAACTCAATTTTTATTGCTGTTTCTACAGTATTTCCGGCGAGTAATATCAATGATTTTAATGAAGCACTATTCAGATAAAAACTTGAATAATTTGTAGGAAATAATTTTCTCTCTCCAATACTCGTAACATTTTCATTAGGTACTAGTTGCCACATACTAGGATTCACATTTCCAAAAACAGAAACGGATAAAGAGAGAAAAATCGAGAGGGTAAGTACTTTCTTCATAAAATGATTACACACTGTAATTTAAAGAAAAATCAGTTGTACGCGATTTGAAAGAAGAATTCTTAAAACTAATTTGTTTTGTCGTGCGTTGTACCGCTAAATAATTTTTACTACTTTTCTACCACCTAATTTATTTTATGATAATAGGAGTATTGAAAGAGGCATTACCTGAACCACGCGTTTCTCTTGTTCCGGAAGTGGTACAGGCACTTACTAAAATGAATGTGAAGGTTTGGGTAGAAAAAGATGCCGGTGCGTTGTCTTTCTACAGTGATGAAAGCTATACAACAGCCGGTGCGGAAATAAAAGATCGGGCAAACATTCTACATGATGCAGATCTAATCCTAAGCATACAACATGAAAATATTGCAGCAGATACACCCAATGGAAAGAAAATTCTTGGAGTGTTTCAGCCTTTGTTCAATGTTTCTCAAATGCAGGAGTTAGCAAAGAAAAATGTTACTGCATTCAGCCTAGACACTATACCACGTACTACACGTGCGCAAGCGATGGATGTACTTAGTTCGCAAGCGAATATCGCAGGCTATAAAGCAGTGCTACTTGCTGCAACACAATACAGTCGCTACTTCCCGATGTTTATGACGGCGGCAGGTTCTATACCACCTGCAAAGGTTTTGATATTGGGTGCCGGTGTAGCTGGTTTACAAGCGATTGCGACTGCACGTCGCTTAGGAGCGGTAGTAGAAGTTTTTGATACAAGACCAGCTGTTAAAGAAGAAGTACAAAGTCTTGGCGCTAAATTCATAGAAGTGGAAGGTGCAGCCGATGCTAGTAAAGCCGGTGGTTATGCGGTAGAACAGAGCGATGAGTTTCAACAGCGCCAGCGTCAGCGTATTCATGAAAGCGCAAAGAAAGCGGACGTTATTATTACCACTGCACAAATACCGGGCAGACAAGCTCCTATACTTATTACCAAAGAAATGATTGCTGATATGCGTGCTGGTTCTGTAATTGTAGATCTAGCAGCATCTACAGGTGGGAATACCGATTATACTAAGAACAATGAGACTGTGATGCAGAATGGCGTGAGCATTATTGGTAACAGTGCACTTGCAGCTACTGCGCCGTCTGATGCGAGCAAAGTGTATGCGAAAAATGTACTGAATTTTTTGAAACTGGTAATAGACAAAGACGGTAATTTCAACATGAATATGGAGGATGATTTGGTGAAAGGAACTGCGGTTACTTACAATGGTGAGATAATTAATGAACGTGTGAAAGCGCTGGTTGGTTAATTGGTTGAATAGTTGAATAGTTGAGTAGTGTGTCAGTCTGAGCGTAGTTGAGGACAGGGAATTGTAAGCAATGCCGAATAGAAAAACAAACGATGAACGGAGCGTCGCAACGATGCTTAATAGTAAGATTAAAGCTAAGTAAATAATATTCTAAATCTCCAGAAAAACAAATACCAAATACTTCAAAATCACAAATCAACAGAATCCCGAATAAACAATAAAAATGGAAGCACTACAAGAACTCTTTACCAACGAGTCAACATACCGACTGCTGACGATCGTAATCCTTTCTATATTTTTAGGAATAGAAGTGATATCGCGTGTGCCGTCTGTACTGCACACGCCTTTAATGAGTGGTGCGAATGCGATACATGGTGTAGTAATCATTGGTGCTATCATCGTAATGGGACAAGCTGACTCACAAGATTATCTGGCATTGATCTTAGGTTTTCTAGCCGTGATATTGGGTACGCTGAATGTGGTGGGTGGTTTTGTGGTGACTGATAGAATGTTGGAAATGTTTGATAAAAAGAAAAAAGGGAAATCGAAAGGTTAAATCGCAAATCGAAGAACGAAAATTCCAAGAAATAAGTAGAAAAGGTATCCGTCTGTAATGAGGTAGTAAAAAAAGAAGTAAAAGATGATGAATGATTTAGAAGTGAGATGCTTAACGTTTGCAAAACAAGTCAGAGATTTTTGCAGAGGGATAAAACAAGATACTATTAACCTTGTTTATATCAGGCAAATTATTCGTTCATCATCCTCTATTGGAGCAAACTATATAGAGGCAAATGAAAACTTAGGAAAAGCAGATATGATCATGAAACTAAGGATTTGTAGAAAGGAAGCAAAAGAAACTCAATATTGGATTGATTTATTCGAGACAAACGAAGCCGAAAAAATTAAACTAAAAACTGAATCTGAAGAATTGCGAAGAATATTTTCAGCCATCATTAATAAACTAATTAATAAAACACAAATCGTAACTAACACAAAATAAAGTCCAAAACACATTTTGGAATTTTCGTTTTTCGATTTCCGATTTGCTTTTAGAGTTTTCGTTCTTCGATTTGGAATTTAATATACGCTATGCAAGATATGATACTACCATTGTCTTATTTAATTGGCTCTGTGACTTTTATTGTAGGTCTCAAAATGCTATCACATCCCGACAGTGCTCGCAAAGGAAATCTTGTAGCGGCTGTGGGTATGACTATAGCGATACTGGCTACCATCTTTTTGTATAGAGATGGAAATGACAATCCTCTTGGCAATTATGTGTGGATCTTTGCAGGCTTAATTATAGGAACAATAGTAGGAACGCTCGCGGCTAAGAAGGTACAAATGACTGCAATGCCGGAAATGGTAAGTCTTTTCAATGGTATGGGTGGTGCATGTGCGATGCTTATCTCTATTATAGAGTTCAAGCATTTGACGCATGGACTGGATCCAGAAGTGATGGAAGAATCTGCCGGAATGTTTTTTACAACAATTCCTACAGGAATGTTCATCACTATCATTTTAGGAATGGTGATTGGTAGTGTATCGTTTGCAGGTAGCATCATCGCTTGGGGCAAATTGAATGGGAAGATCAAGGACCGTTCTTTTAATGGACAGCATATTGTAAACATTCTTTTGTTGATCGTAATTGCTGCACTTACGGTTTATGTGGTGGCTGCAAGACCTGCTAATACTATCTTGATTTTCTATTTGATATTAGGCATTTCGTTGCTTTACGGGATCATGTTCGTATTGCCTATTGGCGGAGCTGATATGCCGGTTGTTATTTCGTTGCTCAATTCGTTTACCGGTGTGGCTGCGGCTTTTGGAGGGTTCTTGTACAACAATCCTGTGATGCTTACAGGTGGTATTTTGGTAGGTTCTGCGGGTACTATTCTTACTATTCTTATGTGTAAAGCCATGAATCGTTCACTCAAAAATGTACTGATTGGTTCGTTTGGTGGTAATAAAGCAGGTGCTGGTGCAACAGGTGACAAAGAGCAGGGTCATTACAAAGAAATATCATTGAATGATACAGCCACTCTAATGGCTTATGCACAAAAAGTGATTATCATTCCGGGTTATGGATTGGCGGTGGCACAGGCACAACACATTTGCCATGAGTTGGAAAAGACATTGGAAGAAAAAGATGTAGAAGTCATCTATGGCATTCACCCTGTAGCCGGTCGTATGCCCGGACACATGAACGTACTGCTTGCAGAGGCAGACGTGCCTTATGAAAAATTGATGGAGATGGAAGATGCCAACGACCAAATGGGTTCTACAAATGTGGTGTTGATATTGGGTGCCAATGATGTAGTAAACCCTGCTGCTAAAGAAGACCCGTCATCGCCTATCTACGGTATGCCTATTCTGGAAGTGGAAAAAGCAGAACATGTGATCGTAAACAAGCGAAGCATGAAACCCGGTTATGCAGGTATTGAAAATGAATTATTTTTTCGCCCTAAGACTTCTATGTTGTTTGGTGACGCTAAGAAAGTGTTGCAGGATTTGGTAGGTGAATTGAAGGGGATGTAGTAATCAACATTTTGGGTTGGTCTTTCGTGAACAACTGAAGCAGAAAATATCCTATGTCTTTATCTCATAAACTACTTAGTTTATTATTCTTATTTTTTGTTTTTGCGTGTGAGTCAAGTTATAATGAAACTACAGACTACAAGGGATATTATGATGATGGAATGACTAAAAAGAAAGTAGAAGGAGTGATTAATAACGGAGAAGAAAATGGAGAATGGGTCTTTTATTCAGAAGAGGGTTATGTTAGCCAAAGGGGTTATTATAAGAATGGATTACTTGATTGAGAATGGCGTTATAGCCTTCCGTATGTTGACAGTATCATAGTTTGGAAACGTATTGAATTAGATACATTGAGTTTTAGTTTACCTGAAACATTCAAGTCAAATTATCAAATGTCGAACGCTTCTAATGTAGCTTATCAAGACACTATAAAAAATACTCTTTTAGTAGTTTCTATTGTAGAAAACTGTATAGAAGACTATTATGATATTAATCTAAAAGAATTTATAGAAAATGGTATGGAGGTGCTTTTTTCAGAATCCAAATTTATAGAATCAAAGTCTGGTTCATACTGCATGGATGAGTATAACCTTACTCGATCAGATTATCCAAATGAGATTAAACAGTATATGGTTTATAAAAAAATTGACCATAAACAACTTTTAGTTATTACTATTACTAATGAAAAAAAATATGAGCAATACATTAAGTTCCTAATTGGAGAAGTTTTTTATCATTTTAAGTTTAATTACAAACGCATAGCTTTCCCTTACGAAGAAATAACCTACATGAGTAATATTAGTAAGTGATAAGTGAACAAGTTTCCTGTGGTTGGTGTCTCGCTACCAACCATATTTATAGTGGTAGCAGGTCTTTCGACCTGCGCTATGATAATTATGAACTTTGTCTATAATGCAGATGGAAACATCTGCTACCACACAAAACTGCGCTTATAAAGAGAGCATTTGCTACTTCAAACAACAAGAACCTCCACTACGAAGGCTCTTATCATATCATCAATTCAAAAAACTTATGCTCCTCTTTTCTTTTTCAGATTCTCATCAAGCGCATCCAAAAATTCTTCGGTGTAGAGATAATGCTCCCCATGATTCACTTTATTGCCATGAATACACACCGCTAAGTCTTTCGTCATTTTGCCACTTTCCACTGTTTCTATACACACTTCTTCCAGCGCATGACAGAAGTCTATCAATTCCTGATTACCATCCAGCTTACCACGAAATTCCAAACCTCTTGTCCATGCGAAAATGGACGCTATAGGATTGGTAGAAGTAGGATTTCCTTTCTGATGCTCGCGATAGTGGCGTGTTACCGTTCCGTGTGCAGCTTCTGCTTCCATGGTTTTACCATTCGGCGTTACCAATACAGAAGTCATCAAACCTAAAGAACCAAAACCCTGCGCTACAGTATCGCTCTGCACATCCCCATCATAGTTTTTACAAGCCCACACAAAATTGCCATTCCATTTTAGCGCGCTTGCTACCATGTCATCTATCAGGCGATGTTCGTAATGCACGTCAGGAAATTCTTTGCTTACTTCTTCAAAAATATCTTTGAAACGACCATCATACTTTTTCAGGATAGTGTTTTTAGTAGAAAGATATAACGGCCATCCTTTCGACTTCGCCATATTGAAACAACTTTTTGCAAAACCACGAATACTCTCATCCGTGTTGTACATCGCCAAAGCCACACCATCTCCTTTGAAGTTATACACCTCATGCTCTACCACTTCACCATTTTCTCCTTCAAATTTTAGCGTCAGTTTTCCTTTGCCTTTTACCACCATATCGGTTGCGCGGTATTGATCACCAAATGCGTGACGACCTACGATTATCGGCGCATCCCAATTGGTAACCAAACGTGGAACATTTTTAATAACGATCGGCTCGCGGAAAACAGTACCGTCCAAAATATTACGAATCGTACCATTCGGGCTTTTCCACATTTGCTTTAGCTTAAACTCTTCTACACGTTGTTCATCCGGTGTGATGGTTGCACATTTGATGCCCACACCATGTTCTTTAATGGCATTGGCTGCATCTATGGTTACTTGGTCGTCTGTAGCATCACGATGCTCTACGCCAAGGTCATAATATTTTATATCTACATCTACATAAGGTAGGATCAGTTTGTCTTTGATGAACTTCCAAATGATGCGCGTCATCTCATCGCCATCCAACTCCACCACCGGATTCGCCACTTTAATTTTTGCCATTTAGTATTCGGTTTTTATTGTAAAAAATGTTTTTGAACGCGCTAAAATAAGGTTTATTCGTTGATAGGTTTATATGTGATTTTGATGTTCTCGTAATGGGTACTGTAGATTTCTTTTTGGGTGGCACCAACAGTGCTACTATTGTGCTTCAGTGGCGATAGCACCGTTCATCGAAAGATTGCTATTGGGCTTTTTCAAAAAATATTACTAAGAATGTTTAGGTAAATATCCATAAGGCTGTCCAAAGAACCATTGGAGCTAATCCTACAACTAGAGAAATGAAAAATCGTTGAAAAGTTATATCTGACTTTTTAAAAACAACATAAGTTGCTATTTGAAGTGGCAGGCACCAAGTGAATTGCCAAAGAATCATAGCGTGCAGATGAAAAAAAGGAAATTTGTTAAGCTTGCACGATAATAATCCAGTTGACAACAATGTAAATATTATGAGTATAACATGAAATGAAGTTTTTGGATATTTCAAAACTATATTTTTCATTTATTGTACTTCTAAATCATTTACAACTTCGCCACCGGCGTTTTTACATCATGATAAAACAAAAACTGCCAGTCCTCTTTTTTTCCTTGTTCTGCATATTCCTCGCGTAGTTGTAAGGCTTTCTTTCCGTCATAATCGTACTTAGCAACGTATTTTATTTTAATCTGCTTTAGCTGCGGTGCTTCATCGCCACCGAAAAATATTTTTTCATTCCCATCGTCGTACAGGAAAACGATATGATGCTTGCTATGTCCTCCGCTATGTGTAAAGCTGATCTGCTCATCCACTTTCCCATTTTCCCCTTCCATCCAAATAACTTGGTCAGAAGCTAATACAGGCTGCAATTCGTCAGGAATGTACGAGAGTGATTTATCCTGCATGGCTGCATCTGCTTCTTGCTTGTAGATATAATATTTCGCTTTAGGGAAAGATGGTTTTCGATAGCCAAATTCATCAACGAAAGACATCCCACCAGCGTGATCTTTGTGTAAATGCGTCAATAAAACTTTGGTAACATCTTCCGGTAGATAGCCATGCTTGGCAAGGTTGTAATGTATCTGCAATTCATCATTCACATCAAATCCTAATCCTGTATCAAGTAGTAGCACATCTTTTTCTGTAATTAATAAAAAAGGTTGTACTTCTACCAATAAAGACCCTGTTGGACGATCGGTTAGTTCATCATGTTCTGAGTCGAAAGGACGAAATATTTTATCGTGACCAATTGTAAATTCTCCTTCGGAAAGTGGAATGATTTTAACCATAAGGAAGTAAAGTTAGCGTATCATTGCTTGTCTGTCAGCATCCAATCTCAGCAAAATGAAGATCAAAATACTAAACGACAATAGTGAAGAACCACCATAACTCAACAATGGTAATGTGATACCAATAACAGGAGCCAACCCTATTGTCATCGAAATATTGATGGCAAAGTGAAAGAAAAGTATAGAAGCTACACAATAGCCATAAATTCTACTGAATGGCGATCGCTGTCGCTCGGCTACATGAAGAATACGTAACATAAGCCCTAGATAAAGTCCGACCAATACTAGGCTTCCTACGAAACCAAATTGCTCCCCAACTGCACAAAAAATAAAATCCGTATTCTGTTCCGGCACAAAATCATTTTTAGTAGAAGTGCCATTCAAAAAACCTTTACCAAAAAGACCTCCTGAGCCAATAGCTATTTTAGACTGTGTAACATTGTAGTCAGATGTATTTGTAGATTTTTTCACCGTGCCATCAGCAGCTTTTGCTCTATAATCTTCAGGCACTTCTGTACCTAGCATAGAATAAATACGATCCACCTGATAACCTTTCATCACATGCTTAAAGACAAAAGGAACAGCCAGCTGCGAAAACAAAATGCAAATTGCCGTTACACCAACAAGTATTAATCTCGTACCCCAATCTCTTTTCAAAGATTTACGCATAAAATATCCTACAACGATCATCAACCCAAGAATAATATAAAGCAAAACGGTTCTGTCAATTAATAAACTTGCAAGTGTGATGACGATGAGTGAAAACGCAATGATGAGAACAATGTTGGGTAATCCTTCACGATACATCACTAAAAAGAAAGAAAAATAAACCAAAGCAAGTCCGGTTTCATCTTGCAGAATAATAATAGCACAAGGCACCAACGCAAATGCTGCGCCCATCAAGCGATGTTTGAGTGTAGCAAAATTTGTTTCGGGAGATGAAAGGTATCGTGATAAAGCTAAAGATGTAAATATTTTATGTACTTCTCCGGGTTGAAATCGAAACATCCCCACGCCTAACCACGAGTGCGAGCCTTTCACATCTGCGCCAACAAAAATGGTGATAATTAAAAGGAATAATCCAAATGCATAGAACAGAAAAGCAAACGAAGAAAAGAATTTACTGTCCGTAAAAAGAATGATAAGACCTACAAAAAGTGATACTCCAAGAAAAATAGTTTGTCGAGCAAAACTCTTGTTCATCATAAAAATGCTTGGGTCGGTACTGCGATACTCCACCGAAAAAATAGAAAGCAACCCTATACACACCAGCATGAAGTAGAATAGGAGCGTCATGCCATCTACACCAGTGAAAATCGTATTAGTTTTTTGCTTCGACATTTTATTTTAGTTTCCCTCCAGATAGTCTTTCAAAATATCTTCTAATCATCATAGAATCGCGAACATATTTTCTTCTTTCTTCCAATTTTTTATTGGCAATGCGCATTTCATAGCGAATGCTATCTCTGTATTTTTCTCCGGCCACGATTTTAGGTAGTAACGGACTGATAAGATTCGCATTCATCAATTTCGTTTCCAAATGTTTTCTTTTGCTGGAAATACTGTCTGTCAAATATTTTTCGATAATTAAACTGGCAATTGGCCCGGCCCATGTAGAACCATAACCTGCATTTTCTACCATAACCGCCACTGCTATTTTAGGATTTTCTCTTGGAGCGAATGCTACAAACGCGGAGTGGTTTTGCATCTTCACAGCTTTGCCATCAATAGCAGCTTTATTCTCAACAGTTCCTGTCTTTGCACAAATATTCACACCCGGCATTTGCGCTACTTTACCTGTTCCGTGTGTTACAACATCTTGCATGCCTAATGCCACCACTGCAAATGAGCTATCAGAAATATGAGTTACTTCATGTTTCTTCAAATAAGGAGCTAGGAGCGTGTCTTTGGGATTACCACCAATTGATTTTACAAAGTGTGGGGTGTAATAATATCCACGATTAGCAATAATGCACATCGCGTTCGCCATTTGTATAGGTGTTAGAGAAATTTCCCCTTGACCCATTCCTACAAAAAGATTGGTGCAAGAATTCCAAGAGCCACCGTACATACGATTGTATGTATTCGTGTCCGGTAAAATCCCTCCTTTCTCATAAGGAATATCTACGCCTGTAGGATGTCCAAAACCGAAATTATAACAGTAGTCGTGCCAAGCCTGCAAACCCTTCTTTACACCACCAAACTTTTTTGCGTCTTCGATCAATCGCATGATGTGAACAAAATATGAGTTGCAGGAGTTCGCAATAGCTAAACGAAGATTCGCTGCGTGTCCGCCACCACTATGTGTACATCCTATTCTCCTGCCGCAGGAATAATATCCGCCACCACAACCCATACCGAATGATGGTGTGATTACTCCTACGTCCAATGCGATCAATGCTGTCATAGGCTTCATCGTAGAGCCTGGAGGATAAGCAGCTTGTGTAGCACGATTATAAAGCGGTTTTTTATAATCATTGCTTAAGACTGCATAGTTTTTTGAACGTTCTCTACCACGAAGTAAGTTGGGATCATAGCTCGGAGCACTCACCATACAGATGATACCACCCGTTGTCGGATCAATCGCCACAGCACTGCCCACCATATTTTTCATGAGCTTCTCCACATATTCCTGTATTTCCGCATCAAGGTACAATTGCAATGCTCTACCAGCCACTGCGGGCGTATCAAGCGCACCTTTCTTGTAAGAATCCTTTAATCTATTATAGTTATCTCTTTCGTAATAATACACGCCACGTGTTCCCCGAAGCACTTCTTCATAGCCATTTTCCAAACCACTCATACCTACATAATCTCCTTGTGTATAAGATGCGTACCGTTCTCTTTTAAGCATAGCTGGTGAAACTTCGCCCACATAGCCCAATAATAAGCCCGCACTGGAATTAGGATATTCACGCGTACTTCTTTCCAACAGCTCAAAGCCATCAAATAAATACATATTCTCTTTGAAACGTGCTGTTTGTTCAGTGGTCAATTGCTCTATAAAAGTACCGGGACGACGATACCCATTTTTGATGATTGACTTCAATATAAGTTTGCCGTATTGCTCTTTGTGAATGCTTAAAACACGGCAAAGTTCGCTGGTGTCAATCGTTTTGCTGACTTTGTTGGGAGTAACCATTAGGTCAAAAGCCACTCGATTGTAGAGCATAGTTTTTCCTTTCCTATCAAGGATAGCTCCGCGTGGAGGATAAACCACTTTTCGATAAATGGCAATGTCATCAGCCATCACTTTGTATTTATCCTCAAACAACTGTAAAAAGAATAAGCGCAGCAAGATCACTACAGCCGTAGCGATAAGAATAATTTTCACAATAAGTTGACGGGAATTTACCGCAACTGACATAGCACTTTTTCTTCGATTTTTTTAGGGATTGAACAAAGATGTACAAATGTAAAAGTCCAAATTGAAACGAGAAAAACTAATAATGTAATAGGAGAAACGGTGATT
>CBFGYQ010000007.1:0-17247 GCA_965652995.1 uncultured bacterium | reverse complement strand
TATGGAATGGTGGGCAGCAACGAAACTTACCGAGCCGCAATGGATGAAGGTTTCACACAGTTTTTGACAGCTTGGGGATTGAATAAAATTGATGGAAAATATATTAAAGAGGGTTTACCAAAATCGAACTACAAAAGGAAATTTTACGAACCAAAAGAGTCGCGTGATGCAAGAGTTTACAATTCGTATTTAGCAACCGCAATGCAAGGAAGAGAGTTACCGTTGAATACACATTCTAATGATTTCAACAATGCCTTGCATCATGAAGGTGGTTACGGAATGGTGTATTACAAAACTGCAACGATGCTCTACAACTTGCAGTATGTACTCGGAGATTCTTTATTTCTTGCAACTATGCAACATTATTTCGATCAATGGAAAATGGCGCATCCATACTTTGAAGATTTTAGAAATTCTGTCATTCAATTTACCAAAGTGGATCTCAATTGGTTTTTTGATGAATGGTTTGAAACGACGAAGAAGATCGATTACTCGGTTAATTCTATCAAGAAAATTAAAGGAACGGACAGCTTTGCCATTAAACTAAAACGTAATGGACAAATGCAAATGCCGATAGATTTTACAATTACAGAAAAAAATGGCACTCAACAATCTTATCATATTCCGAATACTTGGTTTCAAAAAAACACTACAGCTACAACACTTCCTAAATGGTATGGCTGGGCAAAACTACACAAAACTTACACCGCTAACATTGCCGCCCCTTCAGGCATTAAAAACGTAGTAATAGACACTAGCAACAGACTCGCAGATGTTTATCCATTAGACAACAACAAAACAAAAGGCTTGCCATTCAGACCTCTTTCGTTACGAACAAAATTTGATGGTGGATTAGCGAATCCTACTGATAGATATAAATACAGACTTTACTGGCGACCAGATGTTTGGTGGAATCCAATTGACGGCATCAAAGCGGGAATGCACGTGGAAGGCAATTACATGAACATTATGCACCAACTGGATGCAA
Organism: uncultured bacterium; assembly: GCA_965652995.1. GTDB lineage: Bacteria > Bacteroidota > Bacteroidia > Chitinophagales > Chitinophagaceae > JAFIGV01. The sequence goes on along the minus strand of CBFGYQ010000007.1, from coordinate 16,259 downwards.
GCATTTGGTGGAATACGCATGTGCTGCAGGAAGATGCTTATCTCAGTTTTGAAAGTGAGCGATATTATGAACGCTATTCTCCTTTCAATTTTATCTTCAATTATCTCTCTCCTATTTCTTACAATCATCCCGATCATGAAGAGCAAATAAATGTGCGTTACCTTGATGGATTGGCTTATGGTAGAATAGGACATAACTGGCGACCTAACGACAACATTTTTGCGCAGTTTTTTTTCCAAACTATGTGGCGACCACTTAGTTATGATCTGGATTATTTGCTTTATCCGAATGAATGGAGCAGCAATAAAAAACGTCCGAATAATACCATCAACATTGTGCTTGCGCGTAATTATAAAACCAAGAAAAGTGTTGGTTCTGCAACAGCTACACTTCGCGCACCATTGTTGGGCGGCAACGAACAGGATGCTTTCAACTATAGCTATATCCAACTGAAAGCGAAGAACATTTTGCAATTGCATAAGTTAGAATTGCGTAGCAGATTATTTGCAAGAGCGGGAATGGGCACGAGACTTCCTTACGAAAGTGCTTTGTGGCTTTCGGGAGCAAATCCTGAAGAGATGATGGAAAATAAATATACACGCAGCATTGGTTTTGTACCTGATAACTGGACGGGAATTTCTCGTTACGACATGAATCATTTTCAACAAGGTGGTGGTTTAAATCTTCGTGGCTATGCCGGTTATTTTGTTGCTGACGAGCGCAATGGCGAAGTATTGATCGGCTACAAAGGCAGAAGTGGTGCTAGTTTGAATTTGGAATTGGATTTTGATAATTACATAAAATTACGTCCGAAATTCACACGTAATTGGTTGCATATAGATGCCTATGCTTTTGCAGATGGTGGTGTGATAGAACTGAGCAGAACGACGAATGTGAATGACTATTACAATGCTACACCAACAACTATGGTCAGCGATTTCAGGATGGATGCCGGATTGGGATTTGCAGCGACTATTAAAAAATGGGGGGTATTTGAAAAAGCACAACCTCTTACCATTCGCTTTGATATGCCATTCTTCGTGAATCGTCCGCCGTACGCAGAGCCACAGTATTTGGGTTTTAGATATGTTGTGGGAATTAATCGAAGTTTTTAAAAGGTCAAACAGAAATCCTTTGATGAACGGTGCCATCGCCACTGAAGTATAATCGACTTTATCAAGCTCGGGCAACAAAAGAAAAATAAAACTTAACTTGTTGCGTTAATAATAATATGAGGAATTTTATTGTATTAATTTTCGGAACCCTACTAGTTTTTTCCTGCAAAAAAGAAACACAACAGTTTGACGATAGCGTAAGTAGAAGCTATTTCCCATTAAATATTGGAAAGCAAGTGGTGTATGATGTAGATTCTATTATCTGGGATGATTTCACTTGTATTGTTGATACCAATCACTACCAAATGCGCTGGACTATCTCCGATACTTTTCGAGATAATAATGAAAGACTTTCGTACACAATAGATGTAGAAATTAGAGAATCAGATTCGCTGCAATGGCGTCTGCATCGCGTATATGCTGCTACACTAACTGCTACAACTTTGGAGTTTTCAGAGAATAATTTGCGGTTTATTAAACTTAACTTCCCTATCGAAAATGAAAAAAAATGGGCAGGGAATAACCTCATCTCTACAACCGATGACTATCAATATTTACAAGGTTGGGAATACTCTTACTCCGATGTGAATAAATCTTTTGACAATGGACTTCAATTGTTTGATAATACAGTAACAGTAGAGCAACGTGATGAAACACTCAACAAGCCAAGCGTAGATCCATATGCTACCAAAACATTTGCAAAGGAAGTTTATGCAAAAGATGTGGGAATGGTTTATCGTGAGGTGATATATTGGTTATATGATGAAAATGTGAGCCAGTGCATTGGGGGATTTGGAGTAGTGATGAGAGCTACGGAACATAATTAATGTTATTCCATAAAACGCTACTGGTCGCGGCTTTGCCGCGACCAGTAGCTATAATTATCATCAGAAAAACTAAGATTTCTGAGGTGCTTTTTCAACTTTCTTATCACTCACTTTAGCATCTGCTTTATCTGATTTTTCAAGCTTTGCAGATTTGTCGCAACTCTTACCGCCTTTTTTGCAACAAGCTGCTTTTTCTTCTTTTTTACAACAAGCTTTTTTGCTGTCTTTCTTATCACCATCGCAAGCGAAAGAAGCACCTGCAATCAACAATGCACCGAGGAATAATGTTAGTTTTTTCATGATGTTTATCTTGTTTTTAATTTTTACTTGTTTGAAGTTGTCTAAAAGTATGCCAAAATTATGATAATTGAGCAATCGAAGTAATACCGTTTTGCACCACATCTCCTATTTTAACATTCACCTTAGTACCTACAGGCAAAAACATATCCACTCTTGAACCAAATCGAATAAATCCAAACTCATCATTTTGCTTTACCATGTCTCCTTCTTTTACATAATAACAAATACGTCTGGCTAATGCACCGGCTATTTGTCTTAACAAAATTTCACCTTTTTCATTCCCAATCACCATCGTTGTACGTTCATTCTCTGTAGAAGACTTCGGATGCCAAGCCACCAAATATTTTCCCGGATGATATTTAAAATACTTCACAATACCACTTATCGGATTTCTATTAACATGCACATTTAGTGGCGACATAAAAATGGAAACTTGAAGCCTTTTATCCTTGAAATATTCATTTTCAACCGTTTCTTCTATCACTACTACTTTCCCATCGGCCGGCGCGATCAATTTATATTCATCATAGGTGAATCCTCTATTCGGTATTCTGAAAAACCATAGTACCCAAAACCAAAGCAGAAAGCAACAAATATGTATGAACCATGGTAGAACGGGGATAGAAGAAAGCCAATTATTGGTAGCCCAACTAATAGCTATCCATAAAATTGTTGCAATAACAATGTAACGATATCCTTCTCGGTGAATGCGCATAAAAATGATTAGCGTGCAAAAGTAAGTTTAAAATATTTTTAAAAAATTATTCTGGTAGGAGGAAAGATAAATGAGTCAAAAACCTATTCCTGCATTTGCAACTATTATTTCTGATTGATAAATATTCATTCATCATTGTACGGGAGTTTTGCAAAAAATATCAACCTCTTTTATCAAGTCAAATCTCCAATTATGAATTACAAAACCGTTTTATGTTTCAGTTTATTTACAATTTCGGCAAATCAAATTATCGCGCAAACTACTGATAGTATTTCAGCTTCAATTGCAAATGGATATGGGCCTGTTGTTACATCAAATACTATAGGCACTACGGCTTCCACTTTGCAACTTTCCAGTACTGTTTATCCTATTACATCAGATCAAACAGTGATTTGGTCGTTGTTTTCTTCGTCAGTAGTTAATGCAACCGTTGATGCCAACACAGGAATGTTAACAATTCCTGCTCAAACAAGTGGTAAAGTCACTGTACAAGCAACTTCTATGGCTGATTTTTCAAAATTTGATACTTTACAGGTGAATGTATATTGCAAACCACCTCACACTAACCCGATCAACTGGTTTGTGATTGATAACCTCTCTATTCCTCCTACTACCCTAAATAATAGTTCTACAGGATTAGGAAATATAGGTGCTTACACACTCTTTCCCACAACCGGAAGTAGCTCTGCTACTCTTGTACCTGGCAATACATATTCCATAAACGCTGTAGTAACCTCTACATCTGCCACGTTTCCTCCTGACTCTACCATGCACACCTTCAGTATGTCAGCATGGATTGATTACAACAGAGACAATTTATTAGATGCTTCTGAGTGGTTTTCAATAGAAGACAGTGCGAGTTCTAGCAATGTGTCAAATTCATTTACAGTGCCGATATCAGCTACTGAAGGATGGACCGTTTTACGAGTTCGCAGTAGACTGCAAGGAAGTGCTAATGGCTCAATAGATGCTTGCACAAATTATTTTGGTTCTGGCCAAACAGAAGATTATGTTATTTATATAAGCAGTTCCCCGCTTAGCATTGATCTTGTAAATTTTGATGCTAAGAAAATAAATGATGAAAATGAAATAACATGGCAAATAGCCGGTTGTGATGAGGGAGATTTCTTCGAATTGCAAAAAAGCAGTGATGGTAAAAATTTTAGAAAAATAACTTCTGTAAAGGCGATTGCTATGGTTCATCATTATCAATACAATGATGATGATGTGATGGATAAGAAAAATTATTATCGCTTAAAACTAAATCATGCAAATGGTGAATATGACTATTCTAAAACTATTTTAGTGGATGCGGCAGTCAAGGCAATGGAACGGTTATCTGTTTTTCCAAACCCTGCAACGTCCGCTATCCATATCACAGGTATCAACAACGAAGTAGCTGCCCAATTTATCATCACGGATATTCAAGGACGCGTGTTAAAACAACTTAATGAGGCGCAGAATATGATTGACATCAGCGATTTGCAGAAAGGAATCTATTTCTTCCGCTATATGCAAGATGGTAAATACGAAACCATAAAGTTTGTAAAACAATAATTTAAAATACTTCCAAAGGCAGCGGTGCCATGAAAAGACAGGTGTAGCAAAAAGCAAAAGGCGTAGCCACCAAAAGTGAATCAAATCTGTCCAATGCACCACCATGACCGGGCATCATAGCACCACTGTCTTTTACATCTGCCAGGCGCTTAAGTTTACTTTCAAAAAGATCGCCTGCCGTACCGGCTACACTTGCACACAATGCCAATGCCATCCAATCTACCATTTGATAATAAGGTGAATAATAACCCCACACGGCTGCGCCAACAATTGTCAATATTGCTCCGCCGGCGGTTCCTTCCCATGTTTTCTTCGGTGAGATTTTTGAAAAAGGTGTTTTGCCAATAAATGACCCAACGAGATAAGCCATCGTATCATTCATCCAAATCATCAACACCAACGCTAGCGGAATACACAAACTCAAATAGCGCATGTACAACAGCATCAGTATCGAAAGGGCAATGTAAAAAAATGCACTGAAGTTGAGTGCTAACGCAGATAAACCCTCATTTTTTTGCAAGACTGCTTTTAGTAATGATGCACTTATACCCACCATTACCAACGCGAAAAGTGATTTGTATAACAAAACATTTTCAGGTAAAAATAGAAATACGAATAGCCCAACTAATGCTAAACCTGAAATACCTACGACTATATAAGGTTTCCAAGCATCACAGTTTTCGGGTTGATAAATTTTGTAGATAAGTTTAAAAAATTCCCGTAAGCACAGAATCATAATCACAAACACCAATACTAAAAACGCCCATTCGTTCCACAACAAACCGGCCATTATGATAGCACTAAAAACTATAGCACTGCCGAGCCTTGTAAAAAATGTAGGTAGATGTAAAGCCAATATTAAATTTTGAATGAATGTAAAATTAGTCTTCGACTCGCTCAGACTGATATAACTTATTAAATCACTTTATCAACTTCGTTTTCCAATTCCTCTTTTGAATAATCCGCTGCCCAATCCGGTTCTAACGGTGTTCTGGTTTTCCAAAGTAAATAAAATGCTGCTACACTTATCAATGTTCCAATAATTGTCCAGCTAATAGGTACATGATTGGCTTCGTTCATAGCTTTTAATGTAGGATTTTTGTCGGTGAAATATACCACCAATACTTGTAGCCCGTTATAACAAATATGTGCGATCACTCCACACCAAACTGATCCTGTCAAATAATAAAAATAGCCTAATAATACACCTGCAATAAAAATAGACGGTAAACCATATACATTGCTATGCATTGCTGCAAAAACCATAGCAGTGATGACTATGGGGATAGCAATAGTCTTTACTCGCTTCGCAGAAAAGCGCATCAATAAACCACGGAAAAAAAGCTCTTCACTAAGACCAGCCAGTATTGCCATCACAAAAAAAGAAAGCAATAGCTGAGGAATGGATTTCATACTTAAAAATGCCTTCATGTAGCGATCATTCACTTCCTGAGCAGTTTTAGCTGCTTCAAGATTGATGTTGCTCATCCATTCAGCAATCGTCAATAATAGGGGTGTAGCGCATATTATTATTATAACACATAAGATGACATGCGAAATTTTATTAGGCATCTTCAATCCTAAGTATTCCATCGGACGTGGGTGTGTGAAATACGCAAATAATAATGCTGGCAAGAGAAAAATTCCTATTGCGCTGAAGAATTGCATCCACAGTGCAGCATTGATTACATTACGTGGGCTATTCTCGCTAAGAGAAATAAATGCATCGGATGAAACATTTAAGAGGGATAGTATCAATGGAGTAAGTGCTAAACCAAAAAACGAGAACATCGCCAGCATTAAAAAAATAAACTGGAGCATCTGCATATACCAAGGATACGTTCGCCAATATCTATTAAACATCGTCTAAAAAATTGGAACAAAGGTAATAGTTGATTGGGGAATTGATTGAGTAGTTGATTAGTTTGGAAGTATATCAGTTTGAGCGCAGTTAAAGACTGAATGTTTACTGTCTACTGGAAATTACTAACTGTATTTTTTGCCTTTTGCGTTTTCCATTTTACATTTGAACCATGCCTTTATTACGTTTCAGAGTTTATTGGGAGGATGATGACCAGATCTATCGCGATGTGGAAGTACGCAGCAATCACAGTTTTTTGGATTTGCATCAAATCATCATAAAAGCATACGAATTTGATGGCAAACACTCCGCTTCGTTCTATGAAAGCAATGACCGCTGGCAGCGTGGACGTGAGCTGAACAGTGAGGTGATGGCAAATAAAAAAAATGCTCCAGCTCTGTCTATGGTAAAAACTCCGGTCTCTGCATTGGTACAAAAACCCGATCAAAAATTTGTATATGTCTACGACCCTGCAAAACATTGGACGTTCTTGGTAGAGTTAATTGGAGTAGAAAAGGATGAAAACCCAAAACGTGTTTATCCTTTTATCTTGCGCAAAGAAGGGATTGCGCCATCACAATATGGTGCTAAAGGTCCGGGGCATGATGCGTTGTTGGAGGTTGAAGAGAAGTATGACCTTAGCTCCGAAGACATGGCTGATGGTTTTGGCAACGAAGGTGAAGAAGGTACAGAATCGCTAGGTGATGACGGAGGCGATGAATATTGATGAACGAACACTACATGTAATTTGTGGGCCTACCGCGGTCGGCAAAACTGCTTTCGCCATTAACCTTGCACAACAACTAAACACTGCTATCATTTCGGCGGATAGTCGCCAGTGCTACAAAGAAATGACTATCGGTACAGCAAAACCTTCTAAAGAAGAATTACAAGCTGTTAAGCACTATTTCATAGATGAATTTTCTGTAACGGAACACATTACCGCTGCCGATTTTGAACGACTGGCGTTAGGTTATCTGGAAGAAATTTTTGCTAAGAGTAATGACGCTGTAGTTTGTGGTGGTACAGGTCTTTATATAAAAGCACTGTGCGAAGGACTGGATGAAATGCCTGCTGTGAATGAAGACATTGACAGAGAAATAAATGAAGCGTATAAGCAGAAAGGAATAGATTGGCTTAAGGATGAAGTACAGAAATATGATCCTGATTTTTTTGCTGAAGCCGAACAAGAAAATCCTGCAAGACTGCTTAGAGCCTTGGTTTTTAAACTTTCCACAGGAGAAAGTATCATCCATTACCGAAGTGGTAAAAAGAAACAGCGCGACTTCAAAATAAAAAAAACAATATTAGAGCTCCCTCGTGAAGAACTATATGAACGCATCAACAAGCGTGTGGATGTAATGATGGAAATGGGCTTATTGAAAGAAGTAGAAAGTCTTTATCCTTATAAAAATTTGAAGAATCTGCAAACGGTCGGCTATTCAGAATTGTTTGATTATTTGGATGGAAACTATTCCTTAGAAGAAGCAATTGATAAAATAAAACAACATACTCGGAATTATGCTAAAAGGCAGATGACTTGGTTTAGAAAGGCAACATTTTTAATCGACAAGTGAATATCAACTAAACAAAACAACAAATAACCTAATTATGAAATTTTACTATTCGCCTTTGTCTGTTGCTGCAACGCTACTTCTATTTTGGAGTTTATATATCCTCTTTAAAATGTCAAGAGGTGCCTATCCTACTTACTTTGTTCTTATATTGCCAATTTTGGGAGTTTTATTATTATTGATTGACTACTATCTTATTAGAAAGTCAGTTCTCAATATACGGGCTAAGTTGTTTATTCAAATATGGGCCGTTCTTTTAATTATCATTCTTGGCTTCTGTATTACTAAATAAACAAACAATAACTAAATCTTCTCTACCCTTCTCTCGTGTCTTCCAGCTTCAAAAGCAGTATTCATAAAAGCGGTCACCATTTTTTCCGCTACTTCGGTGCTTACAAAACGTGCGGGAATGCATAAAACGTTTGCGTTGTTATGTTGACGGGCAAGTGTAGCCAATTCTTCGCTCCAGCAAAGCGCAGCACGTACACCTTTATGTTTGTTGGCAGCCATACAGACACCGTTCCCACTGCCGCAGATCAAGATGCCGTAAGAGGCGTTACCATTCATTACAGCTTCCGCAACAGGGTGTGCAAAATCAGGATAGTCAACACTTTCCAGGCTATGAGTGCCTTTATCATCAACGGTTCTGCCAAGTGCATCCAACATTTTTTTGAGATGCTCTTTATATCCAAAACCTGCGTGATCGGCACCAATAGCAATCGGCAATGTTGTATCAAAATTGTATGACATGATGGACTGTTTTTAATAATTGTTAAGATCAGATAGTTCTTTAGCTTTTCGCTCTTTTAATGCTTTTGCACTGATCAAAATACCCGCTTCGTACAAAATTACCAAAGGAATAGCTACTAGCCATATACTAAACCAATCCGGCGGAGTGATCACTGCTGCAAGTAAAAGAATAATTACGATTGCAAACCTTCTTTTTTCCCTCATAAATGCCGGTGTAAGGATTCCGATTTTTGAAAGGAAAAAAACTACTACCGGTAGTTCAAACACTAATCCCATTCCCAGTATCAAATCATTCATTGTGTCGTAGTAATTGGCAATCGTAATGATGTTATCAAACTGCGGACTCAACTGATAATTAGCAAAGAAATTGATGGTAAATGGCGCAATGATAAAGTAGGCGAATAACACTCCCAGAAAGAAAAGTAGCGAACACCAAAACACAATACCTCGCGCATATTTCAATTCTACAGGTTTCAAAGCTGGTTTTATAAACTTCCACAATTCCCAAAAAATATAAGGGAATGCAATAATAAAACCCATCATAAAGGACACAGAAAAAGCCATCATAAATTGCCCGCTCAGCTGCGTGTTTTGAAATTTTAGTGACATATCGCCGAGACAAAGCACATCTACATGTATCAACTGTCCAAGATTACACAACCATCGGTAAGAGACAAAATCAGAATGTGCAGGACCTAAAAGTATGTTATCAAATACCCATTCTATATTAAAAAAAACAACAATAGACACTACTATCAACGCGATAAGCGACCGCACGATATGCCACCTCAACTCCTCTATATGATCTACAAAACTCATCTCGGCACCACCGGCACCTTGACGAATCTTAATAAACTTATCTAATAAACTCAACTCTCAAAAAATTGGGAATTCGCAAAAGTAAATGAATACAACAATTATATACGAGGAAAGTTTGGTATTGGTTGATAAACTGCCGAATAGACTAAAAACAGTACAAGAGTGCGACGCAACGATGCTCAATAGGAGTTAATCCGCTAAGCACAAAATCTCTCCAATAATGTTCTTTACTTTTGCATTTTGAATTAATAATGCAACCATACCTTTTATACTCAGACGGGAAAGGAAATATTTTTGAGGATACGACACTGTATGCTATCGGTCGTAGCGGATGGGATGCGATGCCCGTACCTGAAGAAGATTGGATAGAATTACCGGATGGTGGTAATCTTTATGAGTTGCCGCAACGCAGAGGCATAGGGTTGGATGTAAATACAGGAGAGTTGCGACTTTGCGAAAAAGGCTGGGCTGTAGCGGCTTTCATACCACCGGCACATACGGGCTTGTACATTGCAGCATTTGAGAGTTTGCCGGACGCAGAAACGTTGCCGTTGTATTGCTATACTGCCGCAGGTTGGTTTGATGATAAATTTTATGTGCCTGCCGTTCGAATAGAGCAAGACATTCGTCAGGAAGCAAAAGGCTATGATGACCAGAAAATAAAAGAAGGCGTAGAACATTTGTTGGAAACCTATCCACATAACAGATTGGTAAAACATTTGGCAGAAAACTGTGCATTGACGTATCACTGCCCCGCTGCTCGCAATTATTTTTTAGGTCGCTGGGAATGCCCGATACCTGCATCGCCTGCGTGTAATGCCAACTGCGTAGGTTGTATTTCTTTTCAACCGGAAGAAGAAACGATCTATTCATCACAAGACCGACTCACCTTTAAACCAACAGCAGCAGAAATTGTAGAATACACCGTTCCGCATTTGGAAAGTGCAAATTTTCCCATCGTCAGTTTTGGACAAGGTTGTGAGGGCGAACCGTTGCTAATGGGTGATGTGATTCGTGAAGCCATTATAGAGATAAGAAAACATACCGACAAAGGCAGCATCAACATCAACACCAATGGTAGCAAGCCCGATGTGGTGGAAAAATTATTCAAAGCAGGATTGAACAGCATACGTGTAAGTCTAAATTCTGTAAGAAAAGAAATTTACACTCGCTATTATTTACCTAACAACTATCAGTTTGAAGACTTGATAGAAAGTCTGAAGATGGCTGATAAATATGGTGGTTGGTCGTCTATCAATTACTTTACTTTTCCCGGCATGACAGACAGTGTGGAGGAATATGAAGCACTTCGACAAATCATTAAAGACACCAAATTGAAAATGATCCAGTGGCGTAACTTCAACATAGACCCCGATTGGTATTTGGGAAAAGTGGGTGCCACAGACACAGGAGAATTTTTAGGGATTAAACAGATGATGGAACTACTGCACGAAGAATTTCCGGCTTTGAAATTTGGCTATTATAACCCACCTATAGAACGGATGAAAAATTTTGATGCGGATTTCGCACATTAAATGATAACGTTCCAAATCACAATTTTCATATTCCAAACAAACTTTGTGTTTTCTAATCTTCGTGTTCTTTGCGTGAAATAATCTAACTACATGCTTACCCTCAACAATGCTTTCTATTCTCTCAAAAATGATTTACAATCTATCTATGATGAAAGCGAAGCAATAGCCATTGCGCATGAGTTGCTTACACACATTACCGACTTATCCAAATTTGAAAGATTGTTGAGCAAAGAACAAGTGCTTACCATTTCACAAGAAGATGAGTTTAATGAAGCAAAAGAAAGACTGCTCAATGGCGAGCCGTTGCAATATGTGATAGGCGTACAGTGGTTTATGGGGAGGCAATTTGAAGTGAATGAAAATGTATTAATACCGCGCCCAGAAACGGAAGAGTTGGTAGAATGGATCATAAATGACTGGAAAGAGATAGGGACGATCTCCATCTTAGACATAGGAACAGGAAGTGGCTGTATTCCAATTTCGCTAAAACTATCATTGCCTGAAACAGTAGTTTTTTCTTGTGATGTAAGCGGTGATGCATTAGACGTTGCAGAGTTGAATGCACAAAAGCATGGTGCTGAAATTTCTTTGTTGCAAGTTGATTTTTTAGATGAAAATACTTGGGGTAGTTTCCACCAATTTGATGTGATTGTTTCTAATCCACCTTATATTCCTCTTGCAGAAAAGGAAAACCTGGAAAAGAACGTCCGTGATTTTGAACCTGAGCTTGCATTATTTGTTACTGATAACGACCCTTTAATTTTCTACAGAAAAATAGCAGAGTTTGCAAAAACGCATTTAAAAGAAGATGGATCAGTCTACTGTGAGATACATAAAGCTCATGCTCAGGAAACACTTCAATTATTTCAACAGCATTTTTCTAATGTGGAATTGCGAAAAGATATGAATGAAAATGAACGAATGGTGAAAGCTTGGAGCTGAAAGAAATTACATTCTCCCCATCCACCACATAAAGAAGAACGTCATAGCACATAACCCAATAGGAATTCCCAATAATAACGACCACAAAAGACTATTCTTGCTGTCTTTAAATTCAAACAAGCGAAATAAGCTATAACAGATAGCATAGGTTGGTGTGTAGTATAATAACAAAACAAAGAGATTTCCGGGTTTTAGCAAATCAAAAAAACTGTGCGTTTCTCTATCAAGTGAAAATAATATCCAACAACATGCTAAGATGACTAACGCGCCGAAATAGTATTGTTTTTTAGCTTGTACTATATTCATGGTTTGTGTTTTATTAGTTAACGAAAACAATTCGAGTTTATTGTCCTAAACTAAACAGAACTACCAAACAACCTCTTTGCTCAATTAACTAATTGCGACCTTCACGCCCACCATCTCTCTCACCGTAGCTGCAATTCCTCCTGCATCAAAACCACACTCTTTATAGAGCTGATCGGGTTTACCGTGTTCTACTAATCTATCAGGAATACCAAGAATTTTTATTTCAGGAGTATAATTATTTGCAGCCATAAATTCTACAACAGCACTACCAAAACCACCTAATACAGTTCCATCTTCTACAGTAATGATCTTGTTGAATTTCTGTGCTATTTCGTGTAGTAAAGTTTCATCCAATGGTTTTGCAAAACGCATATCGTAATGCGCAGGACTTGCACCATCATTCAATAAAATCTTGCAAGCGTCTATTGCGAAATTTCCGGGATGTCCCAAAGTTAATATCGCCACTTCTTTGCCCTTCTTTACCAACCTTCCTTTACCGGTTTCTATATTCTTGAAAGGCGTTCTCCATTCAGGCATCACACCTTGTCCACGAGGATAGCGAATGGAATAAGGAAGTTTATTTTCATCAAGCTGCGCAGAATACATCATATTGCGAAGCTCTTCTTCATTCATCGGCGCACTCACAATCATATTCGGGACACAACGCATATAGGCGATATCATAGCAACCATGATGCGTAGGACCATCTTCACCAACTAAGCCGCCTCTATCTAAACAGAAAATCACGGGAAGTTTTTGAATAGCCACATCATGTATCACCATATCATAGGCACGTTGCATGAAGCTGCTGTAAATATTGCAAAACACTTTCATGCCTTGCGTAGTCAAACCAGCACTTAGTGTTACAGCATGTTGTTCCGCAATACCCACGTCCAGCGCGCGATCCGGCATTACTTCCATCATATATTTCAGCGAACAACCGGAAGGCATCGCAGGTGTGATACCCATTATTTTGGGGTTCTTTTCTGCAAGTTCTATGATGGTATGTCCGAAGACGTCTTGGTATTTTGGAGGTTCAGGGATTTCAATAACTTTCTTATTGATCTTACCGGTTATCTTATCGAATGTTCCCGGTGCATGCCAAAGTGTTTGATCTTTTTCTGCAAGGTCGTAACCTTTCCCTTTCACCGTTTTTATGTGCAAGAGTTTCGGGCCGGGGATTTTTTTCAGATCATCCAAAATCTCTACCATCTTCGTCACATTATGTCCATCCATCGGTCCGAAGTAACGCAGCCCTAATGCTTCAAATAAATTGCTGGATTTGGAAACCACACCTTTCACACTCGCTTCTATCTTCGATGCCAGGTCTCTTTGAAACTCCGCATAAGGCAATTTTCCTAAAAACTTCCACACATCATCGCGAAACTTATTCCATGTTTGCGAAGTGGTGATGTCCGTCAAATATTCTTTCAACGCGCCCACATTCGGGTCGATGGACATGTTGTTATCGTTGAGGATTATAATCAAATTGGCATTGCAAACACCTGCATGGTTGAGTGCTTCAAAAGGTAAACCCGCAGTCATAGCTCCATCACCTATCACCGCAATATGCTGACGCTCTTCTTCGCCTTTCAGCTTAGAAGCTATTGCCATACCGAGTGCAGCAGAAATAGAGGTAGAGGAATGCCCCACGCCGAAGGTATCGTATTCGCTTTCACTACGTTTGGGGAAACCACTTAAGCCGCCATATTTTCTATTGGTATGAAAAACCTTGCGACGACCTGTAAGAATTTTATGACCGTAAGCCTGATGCCCCACATCCCAAACCAACTGATCGTAAGGAGTATTGAACACATAATGCAACGCCACCGAAAGCTCTACCACGCCAAGGCTAGCACCGAAATGACCACCATGCACACTCACGCAATCAATGATGAATTGACGCAACTCGGTACACACTTCTTGCAGTTGTGTCTTGTCGAGTTTTTTGAGGTCTTCGGGTATATCAATTTTGGACAGCAACGGTCCGGCGGTTATTTCTCCCATCAATCTATTCGGTAAAACATTCAAAAATAAACAATAATGCGGTTTGTGGCGGTCGTTTTTTGGGAGAGAGGGAATTTGTGGTTTTGTTGTGGAAAGAAATGAACAGCTTCTTTAGTTTCTCTGATAACTGATGTACCTTTAAAATGAAACATTTTACGGAAAAAATAGCAGCGCTCAAAGCTGACTACAGAACCAAATGTTGAGTATTTAATAAATAAAATAGATAGTAAACTAAACGCAAATGACGGTTTCACTATTCTAAGCATGATGGAAAAAATCACAAAGTCTTAGAAGAAATAATATCAAAAAAAACATTTTAAAAAAAAGTTAGTCCCTTTGCCTACAATACACATCAAACGAATTTATGATCAACCTTCTAACGGGGATGGGGTGAGAATATTTGTAGACAGATTATGGGCTAGAGGTTTGAAAAAAGAGAAAGTAAAAATAGATGAATGGGCAAAAGATTTAGCGCCATCAACCGAATTACGAAAATGGTATCACGCAGATAAAGACCGGTGGAATGATTTCAAAAGCAAATACAGGGCAGAATTAAAAATGAATGATGCTGTGGATACATTTTTACAAGTCCATAAAAAAGACAAAATCATTACATTGCTTTTTTCTGCAAAGGATACAACACATACTCACGCAATGGTTTTACAGGAATATTTACAGGAATTGTTCTAAGCTACCTCTTCTGTAATATCTTTCAGCATAGGTATATACATAAAAACCTGGTCAACCAAAAATCGTGTGAGCCAAGTGTTTCCACCTAACTCAATTTACTTTGCTATTGTATCTTATGCAGAAGGGAACACCAATCATACGGACGATAAATAACATTGAATTATTACTCAATAATATTTCCTTCGCAGTTCTTGCTTCTCACCTTATACAGTTTTTTAGCACCGTAAGCAATAGCAGCAACTGCCAGTAAAGATATTCCTCCATCTATAGGAGCAGGATCTGCTGTATCGGGGTCACCGTCATCGTCACCAGGATCAGGAAGTTGAGCAAAAGATGCAACAGCTACCATAATAGATACTGTTAGTAAACTTAGCTTACAATATGCTTGTCTTTTAAGTTTCAAAAAACTCATAACCTTGGGGTTTATTAGTTAGCAATTATTTTACTATAAATTGTTGTTGATTATTAATACCATTGCCTTTAATAACCATTTGATATATACCTGAAACAACTGATTTTTTTAGTTTGATGTGGTATTGCGCAGCGGCACTATTTACCGGCACAGTTTCTGTTTGCATTAGCTGACCATTTGTTGCATAAACAGTTATTTGATAGACACCATCTTGTAGGTTATTTAGCGATAGTGATACGTCACCATTTACTACAGGATTAGGATAGATCATAATAGAAGATACCATACAGCTAACTTCAAGTGATATGATATTGCTGTAAACAACTGCATTATCTTTTACAATACATTTCACCCGATAGAGGTAAGATGATGATTTCAAGTTTTTATCTGCGTATTCGTAGACAACGTCTTTACCAGTATTTGCTTTTGTTTCTGTTGTAAAAATTGTTGTAAAATGCTTTTTGTCAGCAGAGCGTTGTAATTCATATTTTGTTACTTCTTCCTCGTTTACAGCAGTCCAGTATAGTGCAGCAGTATTATTAGTTATAGTACCTGCAAGACGGATATCTTTTACAAATAATGGATTGTTTGATAAGAGAACAATCATAAATCGATACTGATCCCATGAGCCGGTAGCACTTGTAATTGTAAAGCTATAGGTCGTACTGCTTGTGTTGCTTAAAGCGGTTGCCGTATTGGTATAGTTGTCTATTAAATAAGCTGTTGCTGTGTTAGAAAAATTATTAGGTGTAATTTCCAGTTGGTAATTAGCTAGCTGAGTATTATTGAATTTAAACTGCATTATCTTTTACAATACATTTCACCCGATAGAGGTAAGATGATGATTTC